>CAMKZP010000156.1 GCA_946477805.1 uncultured Enterobacter sp. | reverse complement strand
TAGCCTTGTGGAACGGCAGGTACGCGCCGTCGACGCCCACGCCTTCAAAGAACTGATCTTTCTCGGTAAAAGCTTCCAGCGGCGCGTTCCAGGTCAGGGAGAGCATGTATTTTTTACCCTGAATCAGGCCGCCGGAGCCGTATTTTTTAGCGGCGTCAGAGCGGGTGCGGCCGTCGCTGGCATACAGCGAGCCGTGGCCTTCGGTGAACACGTCATCCATGTATTTTTTCACCGTCCACGGTGCGCCCATCCACCAGCCGGGCATCTGCCAGATAACCACGTCAGCCCACAGGAAGTTCTGCACCTCGGCCTTCACGTCATACTCGCCGTCCGCGCGCACGACCTTAACATCGTGCCCGGCGTCGCGCAGGAAACCGTCCGCGACCTCGGTCAGGGTGTCATTCAGCTGGCCTTTAGAGTGCGCGAAGGCTTTCGCGCCGTTGATAATCAGAATGTTGCTCATTTTTCGTCCTCGTCGTGGAGAGTATGCCGGGTATTCTACGCGCGCGGACGGAGCGGAAAAATGAGCAAAATGTGCAAAGTCTTTTGCGTGAAATGCAATAATTCGTCACCAGCTGATGCTGGCCTCAAAGCCGCCGTCAGCCGCATTCTTCAGCGACACGCGCATGCCGTGCAGCGTGGCGATGCGCTTGACGATGGATAACCCTAGCCCGCTGCCGGTTTCATCCTGACCGGGCGGGCGATAGAAGCGTTCGCCCACGCGGGCCAGCGCTTCGGGAGAAATCCCCGGGCCGTTATCCCGTACGCTAAAGCCGTGCGCGTTCAGCGTGACGTCCACCACGCTGCCCTGCGGGCTGTAGCGGATGGCGTTATCGAGCAGGTTACGCACCAGCAGGCTCAGCAGCAGCTGCTGGCCCTGGCGTTTAACCTCCGGCGCGTTAACGTTCAGGCGAATATCAATCCCCGCCTGCTGCGCCGGATGGTAAATATCCATCACCGCCGACTGGAGTAAATCCGCTATCGCGATCGGCTCCACGCCGTCGAGATTGTCGAGTGAATCGAGGCGCGACAGCGTGAGCAGCTGATCCACCAGGCGGGACGCGCGGTCAATACCGGTATGCAGCTGCGCCAGCGCTTTTGCCTGCGCCTGCGGATCGTCCAGATACAGCTGCGCCACGTCGGTTTGCACCTTCAGGGCGGCCAGCGGGCTGCGAAGCTCGTGGGCGGCATCGGAGGTGAAGCGGCGCTCGCGGCTCATCATCTCCTGGGTGCGGGCAAAAAGATGGTTCAGCGCGTCAAGCAGCGGGCGCACTTCCGTCGGTACGCCTTCCGTCGGCAGTTTGTCGGTGGCGTCCGGAGAGCGCGATCGCAGGGTCGCCGCGAGCTTTTTGAGCGGTTTTAGCTCGCGGCTCAGCAGCAGGATCAGCAGCATCAGCATCACGGGCAGCGCCACCAGCCACGGCGTAAGCTGCGAGCTCACCACGTCCAGCGCCATGTCCTGACGGTACTCCCACTCCTGGCCGACCACCACCCGGTATTGACCGTCCGGCGACGTCAGCCATAAAAAGCGCCACTCGTCGTTGTCGCCCTCAAGCCGTCCGTCTTCAAACCCATCGCGACGGTAGTGGTAAGGAATATCCTGCCCGTTTTCGCCGTCGTTGAGCACCATTTTGCCGTCGCGGGTGAAGATGGCGAAGGCCAGCGCGTCGTCGTCGAGATGGCCGTGTTTGGCTTTTTTCGGCACCTCGCGCATGCGCTCCGGCGCGCGGAGCTCGTCCAGATCCATCGTCAGCAGCCGTTTGGCAAACAGCATCTGCTGGGTATCAAACAGCTTATCGAGCTTGTGCGTCGTCTGCTGCCAGGCTACCAGGCTTGCGGCAAACCACGCTGCCAGAGAAAGAAGCAGAAAGAGCAGCGTCAGGCGGAGTTTCAGGCTCAGTTTCATGCGTCACCCAGGGTATAGCCGATGCCGTGCACGGTGCGGATAAACTCGCTCCCGAGCTTGCGGCGAAGGTGATGGACGTGGACCTCCACGGCGTTACTGGAGACATCGTCATCCCAGCTGTAGAGCTTTTCTTCAATCGACTTGCGAGGGAGCACGCGGCCCGCGTTGCGCATCAGCAGTTCGAGCAGGGCGAACTCCTTTGGCTTGAGGGTAAGGGTTTCGCCGTTAAAGCTGGCGACGAGGCCGGTGGGATCCAGCATCACCTTACCGTGACGCAGCTCGCTGCGCGTCTGCCCGTGACTGCGGCGCACCAGCGCTTCAAGGCGGGCGGCGACTTCAATCAGGGCGAACGGTTTGCAGAGATAATCATCCGCGCCCAGCCGCAGCCCGTCGACGCGCTGATTCAGCGCATCCCGCGCCGTCAGGATCAGCACCGGCTCGCTGCGCCCGCTTTCGCGCCAGGCGCGCAGGATCTCAAGCCCGTCGACTTTCGGCAGCGTCAGGTCCAGCACCACGGCATCGTAGGGTGCGGTATACAGCGCGGCCTGCCCGGTTTTCCCGTCGGTGAACCAGTCCACGTTAAACCCCATTTTGCTTAAGCCCGCTTTGATGCCATCGCCGATGAGCTTATCGTCTTCTACCAGTAATATGCGCATGTTCCCTCCTTGATGCCGTCAGTAAACCCTCTGCATCAGCCCGCGTACAGTAAAAATAAATAAATTTTCCCCTTAAGAAGTTGTTAAGGATTACCCTGTTTAATGGACTGCGAAATCACATTAAATGGAGAGATTGAGATGAAAAAATTCGCTGCTATTGCTGCCGTCATGATGATGACCACTGCCCCTGTTTTTGCTGCGCAGGGCGGGTTTAACGGCCCGTCTGCCACCGCGACGCCGGCGCAAACCCAAACCCAGCAGGGCGGTTTTGTGGATAACAACGCCAACCTGACCACGGCGGCAAAAGTGAAAGACCTGAAGGACGACAGCTGGGTGAAGCTGCGCGGGAATATCACCGAGCGCCTGTCCGACGACCGCTACACCTTCCGCGATGAAACCGGCACGGTGGTGGTTGAGATTGACAACAAGCGCTGGAACGGCGTGACCGTCGGCCCGCAGGATAAGGTTGAACTGCAGGGTAAAATCGACAAAGACTGGAACGAATTTGAAATCGACGTGAAGCAGGTTATCAAGCTGAACAAATAACCCGGAAAGGGCCGCTCATCCGGCCCTTTTTCTTTGTGACTCAACTCGTCAGATAGGGTAGTATCTGCGGCAATATTGCCTGAAACCCATCGGTTTCTGAGTTGAGGAATCACACGTAATGAGCGATATGGCAGAGCGCCTCGCGCTACATGAATTCACGGAAAACGCCTACCTGAACTACTCCATGTACGTCATCATGGACAGGGCGTTGCCGTTTATCGGAGATGGCCTGAAGCCCGTTCAGCGCCGCATCGTCTATGCGATGTCCGAGCTGGGCCTGAGCGCCAGCGCCAAGTTTAAGAAATCCGCCCGTACCGTCGGTGACGTACTGGGTAAATACCATCCGCACGGCGACAGCGCCTGTTATGAAGCGATGGTCCTGATGGCTCAGCCGTTCTCTTACCGCTACCCGCTGGTGGACGGGCAGGGGAACTGGGGCGCGCCGGACGATCCGAAATCCTTCGCCGCGATGCGTTATACCGAATCCCGTCTCTCTAAATATGCCGAAGTGCTGCTGGGCGAGCTGGGCCAGGGAACGGTCGACTGGGTGCCAAACTTCGACGGTACGATGCAGGAGCCGAAAATGCTGCCCGCGCGTCTGCCGAACATTCTGCTGAACGGCACCACCGGTATCGCGGTCGGTATGGCGACGGACATCCCGCCGCACAACCTGCGCGAAGTGGCGAAAGCCGCCATCACCCTGATTGAACAGCCGAAAACCTCGCTGGACGAGCTGCTGGATATCGTGCAGGGGCCGGACTACCCGACCGAGGCCGAGATCATCACCTCGCGCGCGGAGATCCGCAAAATCTACCAGAACGGCCGCGGCTCCGTGCGCATGCGCGCGGTGTGGAATAAAGAAGACGGTGCCGTCGTCATCACCGCGCTGCCGCATCAGGTTTCCGGCGCGAAGGTGCTGGAACAGATCGCCTCCCAGATGCGCAATAAAAAGCTGCCAATGGTTGACGACCTGCGCGACGAATCTGACCACGAGAACCCGACCCGTCTGGTAATTGTGCCGCGCTCCAATCGCGTGGACATGGAGCAGGTGATGAACCACCTGTTCGCCACCACCGATCTGGAAAAAAGCTACCGCATCAACCTGAACATGATTGGCCTGGACGGACGCCCGGCGGTGAAAAACCTGCTGGAGATCCTCACCGAATGGCTGGCCTTCCGCCGCGATACGGTGCGTCGTCGTCTGAACCACCGCTTGGAAAAAGTGCTCAAGCGCCTGCATATCCTCGAAGGTTTGCTGGTGGCGTTCCTCAATATTGACGAAGTGATTGAGATCATTCGTACCGAGGACGAGCCGAAGCCCGCGCTGATGTCGCGCTTTGGCATCAGCGAAACCCAGGCTGAAGCCATCCTCGAGCTGAAGCTGCGCCATCTCGCCAAACTGGAAGAGATGAAGATCCGCGGCGAGCAGAACGAGCTGGAAAAAGAGCGCGATCAGCTGCAGGCGATCCTGGCCTCCGAGCGCAAGATGAACACCCTGCTGAAGAAAGAGCTGCAGGCCGATGCCGACGCCTTCGGCGACGACCGTCGTTCTCCGCTGCACGAGCGCGAAGAGGCGAAGGCGATGAACGAGCACGACATGCTGCCGTCAGAGCCGGTGACCATCGTGCTCTCGCAAAGCGGCTGGGTGCGTAGCGCGAAGGGGCATGATATCGACGCGCCGGGGCTGAGCTACAAGGCGGGCGATGGCTTTAAAGCGGCGGTGAAAGGCAAGAGCAACCAGCCGGTAGCGTTTATCGACTCCACGGGCCGCAGCTACGCCATTGACCCGATTACGCTGCCTTCCGCGCGCGGGCAGGGTGAACCGCTGACCGGCAAGCTGACGCTGCCGCCGGGCGCGACCGTTGACCACATGCTGATGGAGGCCGACGAGCAGAAGCTGCTGATGGCATCTGATGCGGGTTACGGCTTCATCTGTACCTTTAATGACCTCGTTTCGCGCAACCGCGCCGGTAAGGCGTTAATCAGCCTGCCGGACAACGCCCGCGTCATGACGCCGCTGGTGATCGAGAACGAGAGCGATATGCTGCTGGCGATCACCTCTGCCGGGCGTATGCTGATGTTCCCGGTCAGCGATCTGCCGGAGCTGTCGAAAGGTAAGGGCAACAAGATCATTAACATCCCGTCGGCGGAAGCGGCAAAAGGCGAAGATGGCCTGGCGCACCTCTTCCTCCTGCCACCGCAGAGCACGCTGACCATTCATGTCGGCAAGCGTAAAATCAAACTGCGTCCGGAAGAGCTGCAGAAGGTCGTGGGTGAGCGCGGACGCCGCGGCTCGCTGATGCGCGGCCTGCAGCGAATCGATCGCGTAGAGATTGATTCTCCAGCGCGCAGCGGCGCGGGCGACAGCGAAGAGTAATCTGTTCCCTCCCCCTCCGTTCAGGAGGGGGGATTTCCATAAAATTTCCCGTAAAAACGTTGTTAATTCGTGCGTTGCGATTAACAATACGCGCTTGTAATAAAGTCCTTACCTGGCCACAGGTGAAGTATAATTGTCAGCTGTTGGGGCTTCAGAGGTCGCTATGCTATACATTGTTCGTCTCGTTCTTACCTTTATCTACTGCATTCTGGTCTGTATTTTCGGCTGCATCTACTGCCTGTTCAGCCCGCGTAATCCGAAGCATGTCTCGACCTTTGGTCACATGTTTGGTCGCCTTGCGCCGCTGTTTGGTCTGAAGGTTGAAAAACGCCTGCCGGAAGGCGCCGAACATTTCGGCAATGCCATCTATATCGCCAACCATCAGAACAACTACGATATGGTGACCGCCTCAAACATCGTGCTGCCGCCGACGGTGACCGTGGGGAAAAAGAGCCTGCTGTGGATCCCGTTCTTCGGCCAGCTTTACTGGCTCACCGGCAACTTGCTGATCGACCGTAATAACCGCGCGAAAGCGCACGGCACCATTGCGGAAGTGGTCAATCATTTTAAGAAACGCAAAATCTCTATCTGGATGTTCCCGGAAGGAACGCGCAGCCGCGGTCGCGGGCTGCTGCCGTTTAAAACCGGTGCGTTTCATGCTGCAATTGCGGCAGGCGTTCCAATTATTCCCGTGTGCGTTCTAATAAGATTAATCTTAACCGCCTGAAAAATGGGCTGGTGATTGTCGAAATGCTGCCGCCGGTAGATACCAGCAAGTACGGTAAAGATCAGGTGCGCGAGCTGGCGACACACTGCCGCGAGCTGATGGCGCAGCACATTGCTCAGCTCGACAAAGAAGTTGCAGAGAGAGAAGCCGCCGGTAACGTTTAAGCCGGCGTTTAACGGGAAAACGAATTCCCGCGTTGTTAGTCGTTTCAGATGGAGCTTATATGTCACTCAGTCGGCGTCAGTTTATTCAGGCTTCGGGGATCGCCCTTTGTGCGGGCGCGATGCCGCTGACAGCCAGCGCCGCCGGGCAGCAGCAGCCGTTGCCCATCCCGCCGTTGATTGAATCCCGTCGCGGGCAGCCGCTGTTCCTGACCCTGCAGCGCAGCCACTGGTCGTTCACCCAGGGGACGCGCGCGTCCGTCTGGGGAATCAACGGGCGCTACCTTGGGCCAACCATTCGCGTGTGGAACGGGGATGACGTTAAGCTGATTTACAGTAACCGCACCACTGAAAATGTCGCCATGACGGTCAGTGGCCTGCAGGTGCCGGGGCCGCTGATTGGCGGGCCTGCGCGCATGATGTCGCCTAATGCAGACTGGGCGCCGGTTCTGCCGATCCGCCAGAGCGCAGCGACCCTGTGGTATCACGCGAACACCCCAAACCGCACCGCGCAGCAGGTTTACAACGGCCTGGCCGGGATGTGGCTGATCGAAGATGAGGTCAGTAAATCTCTGCCGATCCCGAACCACTACGGTGTGGATGATTTCCCGGTCATTATTCAGGACAAGCGTCTCGATAACTTCGGCACCCCGGAGTACAGCGAGCCGGGCAGCGGTGGTTTCGTGGGCGATACGCTGCTGGTCAACGGCGCGCAAAGCCCGTATGTCGAGGTGTCCCGCGGCTGGGTGCGCCTGCGCCTGCTGAACGCCTCCAACTCGCGCCGCTACCAGTTGCAGATGAGCGACGGACGCGCGCTGCACGTGATTTCAGGCGATCAGGGCTTCCTGCCCGCGCCGGTTTCCGTGAAGCAGCTGGCGCTTGCGCCGGGCGAGCGGCGTGAAATTCTGGTTGATATGACCAACGGGGATGAAGTCTCCGTCACCTGCGGCGAGGCGGCGAGCATTGTCGACCGGATCCGCGGTTTCTTTGAGCCGTCGAGTATTCTGGTGTCGACGCTGGTATTGACCCTTCGCCCGACCGGCCTGCTGCCGCTGGTGACGGACAGCCTGCCGATGCGCCTGCTGCCGCAGGAGATCCTCAACGGATCGCCGGTGCGCAGCCGCGATATCAGCTTGGGGGACGATCCGGGGATCAACGGCGCGCTGTGGGACGTTAACCGCATTGATATTACCGCCCAGCAGGGCACCTGGGAGCGCTGGATGGTCCGCGCGGACATGCCGCAGTCGTTCCATATTGAGGGCGTGAGCTTCCTGATCCGCAACGTCAACGGGGCGATGCCGTTCCCGGAAGATCGGGGCTGGAAGGACACCGTTTGGGTGGACGGCCAGGTAGAACTGCTTGTTTATTTCGGTCAGCCTTCATGGCCGCACTTCCCGTTCCTGTTCCACAGCCAGACGCTGGAGATGATGGACAGGGGATCGGTGGGGCAGATGCTGGTGAATCCGGCACCGTAATTTTTCCCCTCACCCCAGCCCTTATGTCTTGATCTTCTCCGTTCCGGCGGAGAAGATCCCCGACTGATCAT
>CAMKZP010000155.1 GCA_946477805.1 uncultured Enterobacter sp. | reverse complement strand
CACGAAGCTGGCGTCGTCCTGCACTTTCGGCCACACGCGTTCGCCTTTGTCGTTTAAGGGCAGCACGTCGCCGGTGGCGATGCCCAGCGCGCGGGAGAGCGTCTGCTCGTTCGGACGGATATAGAGCTGCGCATAGAGGTTGGCTTTTTCCAGCATGTCGCCCAGGCCGTACGGGGACCAATGGTCGATCGCGCTGTCGGTGCCGGTCATCACAAACACGCCCTTATCCCGCAGCTGCTTCAGCGGCATATGCAGGGTGCCAATCGGCACGGTGGAGGCAATCGTCACCTGCTGCGCCGCCATGCGGGTGGCGATCTCGTCCACCTGCTGCTCGTTAAGCGTCGCCAGCGCAAAAGCGTGGCTGATGGTGAGCTTGCCCTTCAGCGCCGGGGTTTTCTCCACGGTTTCCACCATGTAATTCACCGCCGCCACGCCCGCCGGGCTGGTTTCGTGCAGGTGAATATCCACCCCTTTGTCGTAATCCAGCGCGATCTGGAACATCAGATCGAGGGATTTTTCCATCGCGCCGTCAACGTTCGTCGGATCCAGCCCGCCCACGTAGTGCGCGCCGGCCTGCATCGCCTCGCGCATCAGTTTTTCAGAATTCGACAGCAGCAGGCCGTGCTGCGGGAAGGCAACGATTTCGCAGTCAAACCCCGCGCGACGGCGCGCCAGGACCGCCTGCAAATTCTCCAGATTTTTCAGGCCGGAAACCGGCTCAATGTTGCAGTGGCTGCGGGCAACGGTGGAGCCTTTAGACTGGATCAGATCGATGAGCTTTTCCGCGCGCGCCTGCGTGTAGGGCTGCAGCTCGGGCAGCAGCTTTTGCTCCAGGCGGATCATGTCCTGAATGGTGGTCCCCGCCGGACGGTTCAGGGAGCGCCACGGGCCGCCGTAGAAGGTTTTGTCCAGGTGGATGTGCATGTCGCGCATCGCCGGGAGCATCAGCTTGCTGCCCGCGTCGTAGTGCGGCAGCGTGGCGTCGGCGTGGCTTTTATTCTCGCGCAGGGCGACGATTTTACCGTCCTTTATCTCCAGCGTTTTCAGCTCGGTGCGGGTGCTTGTCGCCACGCCGCCGTCAAAATCAAATCCGGCCTCCAGCAGCACGTTGTCGAGGTAGTAGTGTGTTGCGGTGATGTTCATCGGTTTGCCCGTCTCGCAGGTTGGCTTTGCGGTATCCGCAGCATACGCGACGGAGCCGGTAGCGCCAAACAGCGCGCAGGCGGTGACCATTTTGCCGCTCTGGCTGATAAACTCGCGGCGGCTTTTATTCTCATTCATCTTTATTTCCTTCATTCACAATGTGGGTGCCGGTCTCCCCGCGCAGCGCCGCGGGCAGGCAGTCCGGCGAGGTGACGATCGCTCGCCTGCCGCCGTGGCGTAAAAATTCCAGCGAGGCGACGATTTTCGGCAGCATGCTGCCTGCCGGGAAGTGGCCCTCCTCCATGTAGCGCGTCATCTGCGCCACGCTGACGGTGCCCAGCGCCTGCTGGTTCGGCTTGCCGAAGTTAATGCACACTTTCTCCACGCCGGTGGTGATGACCAGCACGTCAGCGTGGATCTCACGCGCCAGCAGCGCGGTGGAGAGATCTTTATCGATCACCGCGTCGACGCTCTGATAGTCACCCTGTTCCGTGCGAACCACCGGAATGCCGCCGCCGCCCGCGCCGATCGCCACGTAGCCTTTTTGCGTCAGCGTTTTGATGGCGTCCGCTTCAACAATCCGCAGCGGCCGCGGGGAGGCCACCACGCGGCGATAGCCCCGCCCGGCGTCCTCAACGAAGTGCCAGTCCGGGTACGCGATCTGGAGCGCATCCCGCTGCGCTTCGGTGAGGAACGCCCCGATAGGCTTGGTCGGGTGCGCGAAGCCAGGATCGTTTTTATCCACCTCGACCTGGGTAACGACCGTGACCGCTTTTTGCTCGCCCCGCGCGGCGAGACGGTTGTTCAGCGCCTGCTGGATCAAATAGCCGATGCCGCCCTGCGTGTCCGCCACGCAGTTCGCCAGCGGGGTCAGCGGCAGCCCTTCCCGCTCGTGGGCGATCTCGGCGCGGCGCAGATCCAGCCCCACCTGTGGGCCGTTGCCGTGGGTGAGTACGATGTCATAGTCGGAGGCCAGCATGTCGAGCACCGACTCTGCCACCGCTTTTACCGCCTGGGCCTGATGTTCAACCGACTGGCTGGCGTTGTCTTTGATAATGCTGTTGCCGCCGATGGCGACGACCATGAGCTCTTTCATTTTGTTTCCTTTAGAAGGTGCGTTCTGGTGCCCTCACCCCGGCCCTCTCCCACAGGGAGAGGGGGATTGACGTTCCCTCTCCCTGTGGGAGAGGGTTAGGGTGAGGGGCAACGTTTTAAGCTTCAGAAACTGGCGCAGGAGCGCTCGCCGCCTCCCGGCTATCGAGGAAATGCTTCACCACAAACATGCCGCCCATCATCAGGTAGGCCGTGACGAACATCAGGGAACTGCCTTCTGCGAAGCCGACAACCGGGGCGTGGATCACCCCGAACAGCGCCAGCAGCGCGCCGACGGCGGCCGCAACCGCGCCGCGCAGCGGTTTGTTGATGATGGCGAAGATGGCGATACAGCCCCAGAGCATGCTGGCGAGCGGCGCGCCGTTGCCGAGATGCATCAGGCCTTCGTAGTAGATCCCCTTGCTGTGCAGCACGTCGGTGCCGATTTTCGCCGCGCTAGTGCCCGCCGCGCTCATCACGCTGTTCATCATGGTCAGCGCCCAGTTGGCGATCCACGGGAACAGGCAGATGAAGATCACCGGCACCTCCACTTTGGGCGTCTCTCTCACCACCTGGTTTGCGGTCACGACGCCGATGAACACCAGTATCGGCACGATGGCGGTCATCGGAATGATGGCGAGCATAAACGCCCCCAGCCCGAACAGCGGCACGATGAACATGGTTACGCCCGAGGCCAGCGTGTAGCCGATGCTGGCCCCCATCGCTTTCCAGCCGGGGTGACCCACGTAGACCGTCACCGGGAACGGGTTGCCCATCAGGCAGCCGAGCATAGAGGCCAGGCCGTTCGCCAGCATCACCTTGCGCGTCGGGTACTCGTCCCCCGCCGCGTGGGCGCTTTCGATGTTCTCCAGGTCAAAGATGTAGTTCGCCAGCCCCAGCGGCACGGCGGAAGCCAGGTACGGCAGCGCGTGCGGAAGGCCCTGCATGAAACTGTTAACGTGGACTTCCGGCGGGTTAAAGCCGAAGGACGACATTGATGCTTTGATGGCATCCGGGCTCTGCAGGCCGGAGATCCACGCCAGCGCGGTTCCGGCAATCAGCAGCAGCAGGCCGGTCGGGATTTTGGCGAAAATAGGCTTTTTGCCAAACCAGTTGATGAAGATCAGCATCAGGACGATAAACGACACGGTCGGCGCTTCGAACGCCTGCAGCATCGGGTTCATCGCCAGCAGCAGCAGGCCTAAACCAGACAGGCACGACAGCAGCACGGTACGCGGGATCATCTTGCGGATGGTTTCGCCCAGGAACGAACCGCCCGCGAGGATCATCGCCTCCACGAAGCACCACACCAGGCCTATCTGGATAGCAAAATCCGCATCGCCCGTTTGCTGATAAACCGGCATCAGAACCAGGAAGGTGACGGTAAAAATCGACGGCGCGCTGGGGCCGGACGGCAGCGCGGTAACGTCGGTCCGCCCGGTCGCGCGCGCCATTTGCAGGCCAAACCACGCGTAGCAAATGCTCGCGACCAGCACCGCCAGCCCGAAGGCCGGTGCGATGCGTCCATAAACAATCTCCTTCGGGATGCCGACGACAAAAATGAGCAGCCCCATCATGGTCAGCAAATTGGTCAGGTTGTTGGTCATCAACCCGAAATAGGCCGCCCAGTCACCTCTTTTCCACTCCAGTTTCATGTTTTTCATGGATGCTTGCCTTATAAAACGTAGCGATCGCGGAAGGTCAACAGCGCCTTTTCAAAACAGCTGAACGGCGGGTGAACGATGCCCGCCCCAATCATGCCGATACCGGCATCTTTATGGGCGATGGCGGTGTTAATCACTGGCAGAATGCCGCTGCCCGCCACGCTGGTGATGTCGATGGCGGTCGGGATCCCCATAAACGAGAGCAGCGGAATGGTGACGTTCGGGTTTTCGCCGAGGGTGATTTCGCGCATCTGGCGAGAAAAGTCGACGGCTTCCTCCACCGTGCCGCCCACCAGCGCAACGATTGCAGGCGCCGTCGCCATCGCGAAACCGCCGATGCCGTAGGTTTCGGTGATGGCGCTGTCGCCGATGTCCAGCCCGGAGTCCTCCGGCCTGTAGCCCGCGAACATCGGGCCAATCACCTGCTGCGCCGGGCCGGTGAACCACTGCCCCGGCAGGCCGGAAACGCGCAGGCCAAACTCGTAGCCGTTGCGGGCCATGGTGGTCACGACGGTGCTGTACTCGATGCCGTGAGCGGCGTCCAGCGCGGCTTTACACATCGCCATCCACGTCGGGCCGGAGAAGTAGTCGCTGCTGGCGACAAATTCGAACACCTCGCGCTGCTGCGCCACCGGATAGCCCGCCTGGATCAGCCCCGGCGTCAGGGCCTGAATAAGAAGCGTGGTGCCCGCATTGTTGCGGTTGTGGCACTCGTCGCCCATGTGCAGCGCCTGGGCCAGCATCAGGCGCAGGTCGATTTCGCCGATGATGTTCATCGCGTCGCGCAGCATCGGGCCGAGCACGTCGCGCATCCAGTTCAGGCGGTCGATCACGCTCTGGTCGTTGGCCCCCATGCGCAGGATCTTCGCCATCTGCTCGCTGAGGTTGGTGAAGGCGCGGTTGCCGTAGGTTTTGTTCTCAACGATGTGCATAAACATCGACGCGGAGGTGACGCCCGCCATCGAGCCCACGCAGTCGTGCTCGTGGCACGGCGAGAAGGTAATGTCCCCGGATGCCGCCAGCCTTGCGGCGTCCTCCAGATCCGTCGCCAGCCCTTCAAACACCAGCGCGCCGGTGACCGCGCCCTTCATCGCTCCGCACATGTTTTCCCATGAGACGGGCGGGCCCGCGTGCAGAATGGTGGTGCGTGTCATGCCCGGCACGACGTTAATCGCCTGGTCGTAGCCCACCAGCACCGGATGGGACTGAATAATGCGCTCAAGCGCGATCTGGTTAGCGGCGGCGATTTTCTCCGCCAGCTGTTTTTCCGCCAGGCGGTCGAGCGCCTCCACCACCTGCATATTGCCCTGCCCCGGCGGCGTCCAGTCGAGCTGGGTGACGGGAACGTGCTGCTTTTTGAGGTCGTCGCTGAACATCGCAATGCCGACGTTAATCACGTTCAGCGGCTGGTTGAATAAGGTCGTCATTATGCTTTCTCCCCTTTGCAGACAAATTCGCGTGCCAGTAATCCGGTATTGGTGCTGCTGCTGGCCCAGATGACGCCAGCGTCGGTCAACAGCTGACACTGCTGCGCCAGCGGCTGGGGATCCCGATCGGTGCCGAGGACGTAGCCGAGAATTTCCAGCGGACGGTTGTCGGCTTTCGCAATGGCCTGCGCCTCTTTAATGGCGTCGAGCATCACGCCAACCGGATCCTCATGCGCCCCGAAGCCCAGCACGAAGTCCATCACAATGACGCCCACTTCCGGATCGCGCGCCTCCTGCAGCAGGCGGCTGATGCGGTTGGTCGGGTCGATCATCGGGTGCGGCTTGCCGTTGGTGAAGTCGTCGTCGCCGAAGTCGAGGAAGGTGTTGGCTTTGCTGACGCTGACGTCGCTCAGGCGTTTTGTTGGATCCGGGTGGATGTTGCTCCAGACGTCGTCGTATTTTTCCAGCGCGGCAAACATCGCCTCATCGCACAGCGTGCCGCCGCAGAACAGGCCGCGAATGTACTTTTGGCGCGGGGTCAGGCGGGCGCGCACCTCTTCAATCAGCGGCCAGTTGAGCGGATGCAGGTCCAGGGACTCTTTTTTGATGCCGGTGAGCAGCACCGCCTTCAGCGCCGCCTCTTTGGTGCCGCGCGCAAACTGCAGCCCGTCCTCATCGGCGGGCGCTTCGCTGCGGCCAAGGAAGCAGACCACCACCGGTTTACGGCAGGCGCGCGCCCGGGCCAGCACTTTTTCAGCCACCGCAGGGGCTGGCGGCTTGGAGATCAGCGCAATGACCTGCGTGCCCTCATCGGCGTCCAGCATTTCGATGGCGTCGAGCATCATCAGGCCGCCGATTTTCTCGCTGAGATCGCGCCCGCCGGTGCCAATCAGCTGCGACACGCCGCCGCCGAATTCGTGAATGCGCACGCTCAGCTCCTGGCTGCCGGTGCCGGATGCGCCGACGATGCCAATCGGGCCGCGACGCACCGCGTTGGCGAAGCACAGCCCCGCGCCGTTGATGATGGCAGTGCCGCAGTCCGGCCCCATCATCAGCAGGCCTTTCTCATGCGCCAGCTGCTTTAGCGCCAGCTCGTCGTCGAGGGAGACGTTATCGGAGAACAGCATGACGTTGAGATCGTTCTCCAGCGCCTGGCGCGCTTCGCGGGCGGCAAAGGTACCGTTTACCGATATCACCGCGAGGCTGCTGTCCGGGCGATGCTTTTTGGCGCTGGCAATCGTCGCGTAGCGCGCTTCATGGGCGCCCGCGCTCTCTTTACGGGTGAATAAGGCTTCGATGGCGGCCAGGGTTTCGTCGTTCGCCGCGTCGCCTTTAATGACGATCATCAGGTCGCCGTTTTTGGCCTCTGCAAGTTCCGGCGTTAATAGCCCGAGGTTTTTCAGTACGCCTTTGTTCATCTCCGTGGCCATCGCCACAAACGCCTGCTCGACGCCCGGCAGCTTGTTGGCTTTGGTGGAAACGGACATCAGCGACACCGAGTCAAAATACGTGTTCTTTTTTATGACGATTTTGGTTGGCATTATTTTCTCCTGAATGCGGATAAAAGGGGGCCGCCGTCGCGCAAAATGCGCGTCGGTAAAAAGAGGTTTTGATTAACGGCCCGCCGGAAATAGCGGGCCGGATGCGCTATGCGCCGGCCGCCAGCAGCAGGTCAGCTATCACATCGAAGCCTTTTTCCCGCGCCAGTTCGAGTGGGGTTTTGCCGTACTTATCGGTCATGTGCGGGCTGGCGCCGTGGTCGAGCAGCAGCTTCACAATTTCCTGCTGCTTCGCGCCGCCGTCGTTGAGCACAATGGCTTCCAGCAGCGGCGTCCAGCCCACAAAGTTAGTGTGGTTGACGTTAATATCGGTTTTTTCCAGCAGTTCGCGCACAATCTCAACGTGCCCTTTTTCGCTGGCGGGCGTGATGCCTACGCCGCCGAAACGGGTCAGGCGGTCGAGATCCGGGTTCGCCGGAAGAACAATGCGCAGCAGGGTGAGATCGTTGGTCAGGCAGCTAATCAGGAAAGGGTTAAAGCAGGTATGGTCCTGCCTGTCGATATCCGCACCGGCAGAAATTAAAAACTCGACGCAGGAATAATGCCTGTTGAGGCTGGCGATAATAATGGCGGTTCTTTTCTGACGGTTGGTGGCATTTATATCCACCCCTTTATCGAGACAGGCTTTCAGCGCATCGATATTGCCCTGCTCTGCCGACAGCAGAAATTCAGTAACGAGTTCATTTCCGGACATATTCAGTCTCCCGATGTTTCACTTCTGATGACCTGAGAATAGCAACAGCCTGGTCAGAAAAGAATCCGCTTAAAAATGATTCATCGACACGCAATTCATTGTTGAGTTAAATTTAACAGTCGAAAGAAAATGTGCGTCTGTGCAACCTTTTTCTTATGTCTGAGCGGGTTTTCGCGTTTCAGACCGCATTATGCTTATGGTTGATAAAGCCTTGCATGGCGCGGCCTTCGCGAAAAAGTCAGAACTGTGATCGGCATCAAATGCGATGTAACTGCGTTGTTAAAATATGTTCAAAACTGATGGCTGACGGGAGCGTGATATGAATTCCATCTTTACCGAAGAGAACCTGCTGGCGTTCACCACCGCCGCGCGCTTCAGCAGCTTCAGTA
>CAMKZP010000154.1 GCA_946477805.1 uncultured Enterobacter sp. | reverse complement strand
CGGCGATGTTACGCTGGTGGAATTCGTCGCCCATGGTAATGGCCTGCGCCATCATCGCCGTCAGGTCGATACCGCGGTCAATTTTACTCAGCGCAGCCTGCAGAACCGGGGCCAGCGTGTCGCGCATCCAGCGCAGCCGCTGCTGCACCTCCTCACCGTACGCGCCAAAACGCATCACCTTGCCGATGCCTTCGTTCAGGTTGCAGCAGGCCTGGTAACCGTGAACCACATCTCGCACAATCAGCACCGGCATGTTCGCCGAGGTGATCCCGCCCATTGGCCCCACGGCGCCAACATGGTGGCAAGGGATAAACGCCACTTCGCCCTGATCCAGCAGGCGCACCGCATCCTCTTCACGCTCGGCCCAGCCTTCAAACAGCGTTGCCCCAATGCACGCTCCGCGCATTGGCCCGGTCATCTCCGCCCAGGTAATAGGCGGGCCCGCGTGCAGCAGCTTACGCCCGGTAGAGAGTTCGGTTATCGCCTCTTTGGCGGGACGGACATCAATCCAGTGCGGACGCGCAGCTTTCATTCGCTCAATAATGGCGTCATTGGCCTGTGCAATAGATGAATACATATTTGTACCTCTGAACTTAATGTAACTGTTTGAGTAAACTGGCAAGTCGGGCGTTGCCGCCAGCGACAGGCGCCCACTGATAGTGCACAACCGGCGTCCCGCTGCTTTGCAGATCCAGCGCGAAACTACGCAGCCCGGCATTGATGACCTGGACGCCGTCGAGGAGCGCGCTGTGCTTCTCTGATGCACCCGGAATCGGCTGCTGGATCAGGCAGCTGGCGAGCAACACGGCCTCTTCCAGCGTCTCAACAACGGCAACGCCCGCCTGCTGCAGCTTTTCGATCTGCCCGTCGCGCCCCTGGGGATCGGCCCTGGTTCCGGTCAGCGTGGCGATAACCGCTAGCGGCTCAGTGCGCTGCGAACGGACTTTTTCTATCGCCTCAACGACCGCCGCGGCAGGGTCGGCACAGGCGCCGTAGCCCAGCACCACGTCCAGCAGCAAAACGCCCGTCTCCGGCTGAACGGCAAGCTTTTCAATTTCGATGCTGCGGGTGGTGGGGTCGATCATGGGGTGCGGTCTGCCGAGGGTGTAGCTGTCATCCCCTAAATCGACGATGCGGTGCCCGGCGACCGCCAGCATAATTCCATCCCGATGGCTTTCGCTCAGTGGAATGCCCAGCTCCCCGGAAAGCAACATCGCCGCTTCCGCCGCCAGCGTGCCGCCGGCATACAAACCGCAAATGCCTTTTCTCACTACCTGTGGCTGAGACTCGCGCCGTGTAGCCACGCGCATCAGCAGCACCGCGAGCCGGGCGGCATCGGAAAGCGAATGCGCGAGCCAGACGTTGCCGTCGTGGCGCTGCTCCGGTTTACTCCCAAGGAAGAGCGCGACCACGGGCTTACCGACACTCTGCATGGCTGCAATCACCCGGTCGCGTACCTGTGGTGACGGTGGCTTAGACACGAATGCGACGACCTTCGTAGCCACATCGCCCGCCAGCATCTCCAGCGCGGTCAGCGCGCTAAGGCCGCCGACGTCTGCACTCAGATCGCGTCCCCCCAGCCCTATGGCATGGCTTATCCCCTGCTGGTGAAGGGCTATCTGAGAGGTGATTTCCTGAATACCCGTTCCGGATGCGCCGATTACGCCAATTCCGCCCTGGGGCAGGACGTTCGCGAAGGCCAGCGGGCTGCCGGCAATCATTGCCGTACCGCAGTCTGGCCCCATCACGATCAGGCCTCGCTCGCGAGCCAGCGTTTTCAGCTCAACCTCCTGCGCAACCGGCACGTTATCGGAAAAGAGCATCACGTTTTTATCTGCCAGTAGCCCTTCTCTGGCGACCGAGGCGGCGTACTCCCCCGCCACGGAGACCAGCAGCAGGTTTGCCTGCGGCAGTTTCTGGCAGGCGCTTTCCCAGCGCCGCGCTTTCACCAGCTGCCGTGAACTCCCGGACGCGGTGGCAATCGCGTTCAGCTCTTGCTCTAGCTGCTCGCGGATAAGATCCAGAATCCCGGGCTGTCCGGACCCGGTACGAACGGCGACACAAATATCGTTCGGCGTTGCCTGGGAAAAATCCTCATGCCAGAAGCCTGTTGAATCCAGCATTGATTTATTCGCTGGGGTTCCCATCATGACGGAGACCTGATCCACTTCAGGGTGCTCGCTTAACCTGCGGGAAATAATCATCAGGCTGACGGAATCCTGAAAACTTCCCTTTTTAACAAAGGCGTAAATCATTGCCGCTACCTCTTATGCTCGTTTCTCTTTTAAGAACAGCATCCCGCACAGACCAATTGCCAGCAGCACCGCGGAGACATAGAAACTGGAAGCCAGGCTTCCCGTCATATCGCGAACCGCCCCGGCAATAATCGGTGCCAGAATGGATGAGCTCATACCAATGAAATTGAATAATCCAAATGCGGTGCTGTAGTTGTTTTCATCAACGCTGTCGGCGACCAGCGCCACCAGTACCGGATCCAGCGCCAGCTTGCCTACCAGGCCGTATACGCAGAGGGCGACGATGACGCCGGTCATCGTGGGCATCCAGACAATGGACAGCATGCTGAGGATGGCCACTGGCACTAAAAACAGAATTAAGGGCTTACGCTTGCCTAACTTGTCGGAGAGGCTGGAGAACAGCAGCGCGCCAGGAATCGAGATCCACGCCACCAGCGAGGAGATAAACCCGGTTTCGCTGCCCGGAATACCGCGTTCGTTTTGAAGATAATAGGGAAGCCATGTCAGGATAACGAAGAAGCCAAACAGGCTGCAGAACACCATGATGTAAGTCAGGATCAGATTGCGGTTCTTAAACAGATCGCTGAACTTGCCTTTTTTAACCACTTGCCCTTCGCCATCGGCGGTGCGTTTCTTTTCCTTAACGAACAGCCAGATAGCAATCCCGACCAGAACAGAAGGAATGGCCATCGCATAAAACGGCATTCGCCAGGAGTAACCCTGGTCGTAGACCAGCCAGCTGGAGGTCATTAATCCGAGGGCAATACCAAACGCCATGCCGCTGTTAATTATCGCGCTGCCGAGAGAACGGTATTTTTTCGGGATCTGCTCAGAGGATAAACCGTACTGAGGGCCGTAATATGTCCCTTCCCCGGCGCCGGTAACAACACGCGCAAAGAGCAGCATGTACCAGCTTTTGGCCCAACCGGTCACCGCGGTAAAAACGCCAAAAAGAATAAACCCGGGGACCAGCACTTTTTTCTTGCCAATTTTATCGCCAAGGATCCCAGCCGGGACCTGCAATAACGCATAGGAAAAATAGAACACTGAATTCAGTATGCCTAACTGCGTTCCGCTCAGGCCGAATTCTTTTTCCAGTTCGCCCATCACCGGATTTAATATCGTGCGGTCGGCGTACATAAAAATCCAGCCAAGCCAGAACAGGAAAATCGTGACCCACCAGGCCGGTATTCCTTTTTTCTTTGTGGCCTCAGCCACGTCATAGGATGCAGACATAAGTAATCTCCCGGTAATAAATACCGCTGAATACCTCTTGTTATCGCACTGATACGAGAGGCTTGATGTTTTAACTACCGTTACAGTATCGAGGTAAAGCGCTATTTCATTTGAACAATGTCACACAAAACCTATTGTTATAAATTCCTGGGAATTGACGGCGGTATTATTAAAAAAAATCTAATAATGACTTTTAAAATTAATTAAATAAACAGAAGCTAAACATCATTAATTAATGAGATATTTTGTGTGGTCGCCTGATTGTAGTGCTTATCACATTATCGTTTTCATAAACCTTTATTTTGACCGCGAGATATTTTCCACGGAGGTCATAATGAAAAAGAAAATTGTTATTGCTCTTGGGGGCAATGCGTTATTACAGCGCGGAGACATCCTGAGTGCAGAAAACCAGCAGCGCAGTATTAAGGCCTTTGCCAAAATGGTTGCCGCGCTGGCGAGTGATTACCAGCCGATCATCGTTCACGGCAACGGGCCGCAGGTTGGCCTGCTGGCACTGCAGAATGCGGCCTATACCGACTCGCCCGCCTGGCCGCTGGATATACTGGTCGCTGAAAGCCAGGGAATGATTGGCGCCGCTATCGCGCAGGAGCTGACGCACCATGTGCAAACCGTTCCGGTCTCAACCCTCATGACCCGCGTAGAGGTGGCTGCGCGCGATCCCGCATTTGCTCTCCCTGGAAAATACGTTGGCCCGGTCTATCAACCCGAGCAGCAGGCAGCGCTTGAGGCACGCTACGGCTGGACGATGAAAGCAGACGGTAAGTATATCCGTCGCGTGGTTCCCTCTCCGCTTCCGCTCAAGATCGTCGATGAAAAGGCAATCACGACGCTGATGGATGCCGGGCATTTAGTGATTTGCTGTGGCGGCGGAGGGATCCCGGTGATCGCTAAGGGAGGGGGATACGAGGGGACGGAGGCGGTCATTGATAAAGACCTGACCGCGGCGGTGCTGGCGCAGTCTGTTCATGCCGATCATTTATTGATCCTGACCGATGCCGATGCGGTATACGAAAACTGGGGGACGCCGCAGGCTCGACCGCTTCGGCACGTAACGTTGCGGGAACTCGCACCTTTTGCCGCACCGGACGGCGCGATGGGGCCGAAGGCTGCAGCGGTAATACAGTTTGTGCAGCAGACGGGAAACACGGCGTTTATCGGCGCCCTGAACGATGCACCGCAAATACTGGCAGGCGAAAAGGGAACCTGTATTACGGGCTAAAAAAAAGGCTTCCCGAAGGAAGCCTTTTTAATGGGGCACATTTAAATTACAGAACGTCAACCGCGTTCAGTTCTTTAAATGCCTGCTCCAGACGAGCGATCATTGAAGTCTGGGCAGCACGCAGCCATACGCGCGGATCGTAGTATTTCTTGTTCGGCTGGTCTTCGCCTTTCGGGTTGCCCAGCTGGCCCTGCAGGTAAGCTTCATTGGTTTTGTAGTATTGCAGGATACCGTCCCAGGTTGCCCACTGGGTATCGGTATCGATGTTCATTTTCACTACGCCGTAGCTTACGGAATCTTTGATTTCCTGAGCAGAAGAACCGGAACCGCCGTGGAAGACGAAGTTCAGGCTGTTGTGCGGCAGGTTGTGTTTCTTAGAAACGTATTCCTGAGAATCACGCAGGATAGTTGGGGTCAGAACCACGTTACCTGGTTTGTAAACGCCGTGTACGTTACCGAAGGACGCTGCGATGGTGAAGCGTGGGCTGATTTTGCTCAGCTCGGTGTAAGCGTAATCAACGTCTTCTGGCTGGGTATACAGTGCAGAAGCGTCCATGTGGCTGTTGTCCACGCCGTCTTCTTCACCGCCGGTGCAACCCAGTTCGATTTCCAGGGTCATGTCCATTTTGGCCATGCGCGCCAGGTATTTGGAGCAGATTTCGATGTTTTCGTGCAGAGACTCTTCGGACAGGTCGATCATGTGAGAAGAGAACAGTGGCTTACCGGTCGCCGCGAAGTGTTTTTCACCCGCGTCCAGCAGGCCGTCGATCCACGGCAGCAGTTTCTTCGCGCAGTGGTCGGTGTGCAGGATAACCGGAACACCGTAGTGTTCAGCCATCTGGTGTACGTGATGCGCACCAGAGATAGCGCCCAGGATTGCAGCACCCTGAGGAACGTCGGTTTTCACGCCTTTACCTGCGATGAACGCAGCGCCGCCGTTGGAGAACTGAACGATAACCGGAGCTTTAACTTTGGCTGCGGTTTCCAGTACGGCGTTGATAGAGTCGGTACCTACGCAGTTAACTGCTGGCAGAGCGAAGTTGTTTTCTTTAGCTACCTGGAACACTTTCTGTACGTCATCACCAGTGATAACGCCAGGTTTTACGAAATCAAAAATTTTAGACATGTTGCTGAGTCCTGTATCTTCGGCCGTTAGAAAAAGTGCGTGCTCTTATAAGCGCGCTGAAAATTGGGCAGGTTTCCCTGCCCCTGAATGGCTTACTTCTTAGCGCGCTCTTCGAGCATTGCTACGGCTGGCAGTACTTTGCCTTCCACGAATTCGAGGAATGCACCGCCACCCGTGGAGATGTAGGAGATCTTGTCAGAAATACCGAACAGGTCGATTGCTGCCAGGGTGTCACCGCCGCCTGCGATAGAGAACGCTTCGCTGTCTGCGATAGCGTTAGCAACGATTTCAGTACCTTTGCGGAAGTTCGGGAATTCGAACACGCCAACCGGACCGTTCCACAGGATAGTTTTTGCGTTTTTCAGAATTTCAGCCAGACGCTGCGCTGAAACGTCGCCGAGGTCCAGAATCTGCTCTTCATCTTTGATGTCGTTAACAGATTTCAGGGTCGCGGTCGCGGTTTCGGAGAACTCGGTTGCCACGCGCACATCCGTTGGAACCGGGATGTCGCAGGTGGTCAGCAGGCGTTTAGCTTCATCAACCAGGTCCGCTTCGTACAGGGATTTACCGACGTTGTGGCCCTGAGCAGCCACGAAGGTGTTGGCGATACCGCCGCCCACGATCAGCTGGTCAGCGATTTTAGACAGGGAATCCAGAACGGTCAGCTTGGTAGACACTTTAGAACCACCAACGATAGCCACCATTGGACGCGCTGGCTCTTTCAGCGCTTTACCCAGCGCTTCCAGCTCGTCTGCCAGCAGAGGGCCTGCACAGGCGACGTCTGCAAATTTACCGATGCCGTGGGTAGATGCCTGCGCACGGTGAGCCGTACCGAATGCATCCATGACGAATACGTCGCACAGCGCCGCGTATTTTTTGGACAGTGCTTCGTCGTCTTTCTTTTCGCCTTTGTTGAAGCGAACGTTTTCCAGAACAACCAGTTCACCGGCAGCAACTTCAACGCCGTCCAGATAATCTTTCACCAGGCGAACCGGGCTGGACAGTTTGTCTTTCAGGTAATTAACAACTGGCAGCAGAGAGAACTCTTCGTTGTACTCGCCTTCAGTTGGACGACCCAGGTGGGAGGTGACCATCACTTTAGCGCCCTGCTTCAGAGCCAGTTCGATGGTTGGCAGAGAAGCACGAATGCGCGCGTCGCTGGTCACTTTGCCATCTTTAACCGGCACGTTCAGATCGGCACGGATGAAAACGCGTTTACCTGCCAGATCCAGATCGGTCATCTTAATTACAGACATGGTGAATCCTCTCGTTGATTCTTAAAGTTTTGCAGACGCACAATGCGTCTTACCTGAAACCTTTCGCGGCCATTGCTAACGTGGTGTCGAGCATTCGGTTAGCAAAGCCCCATTCGTTATCACACCAGACCAGCGTCTTGATAAGGTGTGCGCCACTGACTCGCGTTTGCGTGCCGTCAACAATGGCACTGTGCGGGTCGTGGTTAAAATCTACTGAGACCAACGGTAATTCCGTATAGTCAACTATACCATGAAATGCACCCTGTGCCGCTTTTTGCAGCAACAGGTTGACTTCACAGGCTTTTACCGGTTTTTTTACCGTCACGCTGAGATCGATTGCGGTCACGTTAATCGTTGGAACGCGCACGGCAATCGCCTCAAAACGGTCGTTAAACTGCGGAAAAATGCGGGTGATCCCTGCAGCCAGTTTAGTATCTACCGGAATGATTGACTGACTCGCCGCGCGAGTGCGTCGTAAGTCCGGATGGTAGGCGTCGATGACCTGCTGATCGTGCATGGCGGAGTGGATCGTGGTCACGGTGCCGGATTCAATGCCATACGCATCGTCTAACAGTTTGATGACCGGAATAATGCAGTTGGTGGTGCAGGAGGCGTTGGAGACAATGCGGTGTTCGGCTTGCAGCTCATGCTGGTTCACGCCGAAAACGACGGTGGCGTCAAGGTCGTGGCTGCCGGGATGGGAGAACAGGACTTTTTTAGCGCCCGCTTCCAGATGCGCTTCACCGTGTTCGCGGTTACCGTACACGCCGGTACAGTCAAGCACCACATCCACACCCAGTTCACGCCACGGCAGCCCTTCAATACGGCTTTCATGCAGCACGCGGATAGCATCGTCACCCACAAACAGCTGTTCTCTCTCCTGGCGAACATCCC
>CAMKZP010000153.1 GCA_946477805.1 uncultured Enterobacter sp. | reverse complement strand
TTTCTGCCTGTCTCGTGGGCTCGGAGATGTGTATAAGAGACAGCACCAAAGATGTGACGTTGCTATATTTTTAATGAGTAAAAAGAAAAGAAGTCAATATCTTTTATTCAAATCTCAAGGGCATTAATAAATCGTATTTATCACGGTGCAATAATGAAAATTTCATATCGCTGCATTTTTTCGTGATCCCTTGCACAGTTAGTTAATTAATTGCTATTCATTTAACAAATTCTTCACATTGGCGCTTGACGAAACATTCATCGCTTTTATATTGACCGTATTAAATAAGAAACAGAGTTTCATATATGAAACAAAGGCCTGGAGGATTGCGATGAGCTGGATAAGCGTATGTGACGCAGAGCAAGTACAGGAAGATTTCCCTTTTAGCGGCAACGTCGAGGGTAAAGAGATCGGCGTTTATTTCATTGACGGCGAATATTACGCGCTGGAGGACGTATGCCCGCACGCCTATGCCCTGCTGAGCCAGGGCTTCGTGGAGGATGGCAAAGTGGAATGCCCGCTGCACGAGGCGGTGTTTGACGTCAAAACCGGCCAGTGCCTGCACGGTCCCGGCGGTCGCAACCTCAGCCGCTACCCGGTTCGGGTCTTTGAAAACCAAATTCAGATCACCTTCGTCGAGGAGACCGTGGCATGAGCAACATCCTGAATTTCAACCCGGCGCTGCCGGAAAGCCGCCAGTTTACCCCACCGGCAGAGGGCGGCAACGGCGCGATCCATAAGCCGGGTGATTACACCAATCTGATCTGGCAGACGCGCAGCCGCGAGCCGGAAAGCTGGGAGGTGAATCTTATCGCCGCGCTGGAAGAACTCTTCGAACAGGGCGTTGAAACCTTACCGGAACTGGTGAACGGGCTGAACGCCGTGCGCATGCACGACCAGCAGGGCGAGCCGTGGAGCGACGCCAGCTTCCAGGCATTCTTACAGGTTAACGGCTACTGAGGGCAACGCGATGACGACGGTACAAAATTATCTCGATAAAGGCCTGCGCGGCCTCTGGTATCCGGTGCTGGCAAGCTGGGAAGTGCAGTCTGCTCCCGTGGGCATCACCCGCCTGGGCGAGCAGATTGTCGTCTGGCGCAACAAAGACGGTCAGGTGCAGGCGCTGGAAGACCGCTGCCCGCACCGCGGCGCGCGCCTGTCGATGGGCTGGAACCTCGGCGATCGCATTGCATGCTGGTATCACGGCGTGGAGGTGGCGGGCAACGGCGAGGTGAAAGATGTGCCCGCCGTGGACAAATGCCCGCTGGTGGGCCAGCAGTGCGTGCGCAGCTACAACGTTCAGGAGGCGCACGGTGCCATCTTCCTGTGGTTTGGCGTCACCGCGGGCCAGCAGCCGGACGAACTGACCTTCCCGGACGAACTCGCCGACACACAGAGCTTCAGTAATTTCCTCTGCACCGCCGCGTGGAAGTGCAACTACCAGTACGCGCTGGAAAACGTGATGGACCCGATGCACGGTACCTATCTGCATTCGTCGTCGCACTCGATGGCGGAAGGCGATCGCAAGGCCGACATGGTGCTTCAGCCGACCAAAACCGGCTTTATTTTCGAGAAAAAAGGGCAGAGCGGCATTAACTTCGACTGGGTCGAGCTGGGCAACAGCGGCACCTGCTGGATGCGCCTCTCCATTCCCTATAAGAAGCGCTTTGGGCCGGGCGGCCACTTCTTTATCGTCGGCATGGTGGTGCCGGAAGATAACGACAACTGTCGCGTCTTCTTCTGGCGCATCCGCCGCGTGCAGGGCTGGCAGCGCGACATGTGGCGCTTCATGTACCGCAACCGTCTGGAAAAACTGCACTGGGAGGTGCTGGAGCAGGACCGCGTGGTGCTGGAAAGCCTGGCGCCAAACGCCCGCGACCATGAATACCTCTACCAGCACGATGTCGGCCTCTCGCGCCTGCGCCGCATGATGCAAAAGGCGGCGAAAGAGCAGTTGGCCGCGCGCGAAGAGCAGCAGGGAGCCGCCTGATGAACGGGCTGCTGAGCGGAAAACGCATCGTGATAACCGGCGCCGCACGCGGGCTGGGCTACCACTTCGCCAGGGCCTGCGCGGAGCAGGGCGCGGCGGTGGTGATGTGCGACATCCTCCAGGGCGAGCTGGCCGAAAGCGCCCACGGGCTGCGCCAGCAGGGCTATGCGATCGAATCGTACGTCATCGATCTGGCCGATCCGCACTCCATCGACCAGGCGTTCAGCGCCATTGGCGAGCAGGGGCGCATTGACGGGCTGGTAAACAACGCGGCGATGGCGACGGGCGTGGGCGGTAAAAATATGCTCGATTACGATCCGGACCTGTGGGACCGGGTTATGAGCGTGAACGTCAAAGGCACCTGGCTGGTGACGCGCGCCGCCGTGCCGCTGCTGCGCGAGGGGGCGGGCATTGTGAACGTGGCGTCGGACACCGCGCTGTGGGGGGCGCCGCGCCTGATGGCCTACGTCGCCAGCAAGGGCGCGGTAATAGCCATGACCCGCTCGATGGCGCGCGAGCTGGGTGAGAAACGCATACGCATCAACGCTATTGCGCCGGGGCTGACCCGCGTCGAGGCCACCGAATATGTGCCCGCCGAGCGCCATCAGCTCTATGAAAACGGCCGCGCGCTGGCGGGTGCGCAGCAGCCGGAAGATGTCACCGGCAGCGTAGTCTGGCTGCTCAGCGATCTGTCGCGGTTCATCACCGGACAGCTGATCCCCGTCAACGGCGGATTTGTCTTTAACTAAGGTATAGCGATGATGGCAAACGATCGGGAAGTGAAGTATCTGGTGCCGGGGCTGGAGCGCGGTTTACAGCTGCTGTTGGCCTTTGGCGAGCAGCATCGCGAACTGACCTTTGCCGAGCTGCACCGGCTGGTGGATATGCCGAAGGCCACCGCCTACCGCGTGGTGCAGACGCTGGAGTACATGGGGTTTCTGGAACGTAATACGCGCACCAATACCTTCTCGCTGGGCATGAACGTGCTGCGCCTCGGGTTTGAGTACATCGCCTCGCTGGACGTGGCGCAGGTCGGCCAGCCGGTTATTGAACAGCTGCGCGACGTGAGCCAGTGCAGCAGCCACCTGGCGATCCGCGACGGGCGCGACATTATCTACATCGCCCGCGTCAGCGCCGCCGGGTCGCGCATCAACCAGGTCAGCATCGGCACCCGACTGCCGGTGCACTGCACCTCGCTCGGCCGCATGCTGTTAACCGATATGACCCGCGCCGGTTTTGAACAGCTGTTCCCGCACGAGCGCCTGCCGGGCAACGCGCCGGGGCAGCTTCACGATCGCGAAGCCCTGTGGCAGATGGTGCAGCAGGACAAAGCCCGCGGGTTTGTCATCGGCGAATCCTTCTTCCGTCATGGCATCTCCTCCATCGTCTATCCGGTGTATGACCGCGGCGGGCGCGTGGCGGCGGTAGTCAGCATTCTGGTGCCGTCGGAGGAGATCCCGCAGGCCGACCGCGAGCGTCTGCAAAACGAGGTTCGCCTCGCGGCGGATAAAATTTCTGGCTTCTTAGGGTATTTATCACAGGCCAGTTAAATCAGTGCGTTAACGTCAGGCGCTTCACCGCGTCGGGCATGTTTTACGCCCAATTTGGGCCAGATGAGGCAACGAACGATGAGTGTAACCGGAATTGAAAAGCTGGAATTCGGCGTGGAAGACCTGACGCACTGCGCCAAATTTATGCGTGATTTTGGCCTGACGGGCGATGCCAGCGGCCAGCGTTTTACCACGCTTAGCGGCGCGCGCGTGGAGCTGAACCCCATCGACAGCCCGGACCTGCCGCCGGCGTTTGAAGCGGGCAACACCCTGCGCCGCATGACCTGGGCGGTGGCCGCGCGGTCAGATCTGGACGCGCTGCGCCCGAAGCTTGTGCAGCAGCCCGGCTTTCGCGAGGTGGGCGACGCGCTGGAGTGCCTCGACCCGAACGGCATGACGCTGCGCGTGCAGGTCAGCCAGCAGGCCGACGTGGAGCTGAACGTCGAGCCGATTAACCAGTGGGGCGACGCCCGCCGTATCGACACCCCCAGCCCGGTTTACGATCGCGCCCAGCCCATCAACGTCGGCCACGTGGTGTTCTTTGTGGAAGAGCTGGCGGCGGTGGAGAAATTCTACCGCGAGGTGCTCGGCTTCCAGGTCTCTGACCGCTACATCAACCGCGCCGTGTTCCTGCGCTGCGGCGCGCGCGGCGGCCATCACAATCTCTTTCTGCTGCAGCTGCCCAACCGCAAGCGTGGCCTCAACCACGTTGCCTTCACCGTGCGCGACATTCACGAGGTGATCGGCGGCGGCATTGCGATGAATAAAAATGACTGGAGCACCTTTATCGGGCCGGGCCGCCATCCGGTGTCGTCGGCCTACTTCTGGTACGTCAACAGCCCGACCGGCGGCGCGTTTGAGTATTACACCAACGACGACTACCTGACCGAGAACTGGCAGCCGCGCGAGCTGGAGCATTCGCTGATCTCCTTCACCGAATGGGCGGTGGAGGGCGGCATCGACCACGACACGCGCCGCCAGCAGAAAAAGCCGGAGGCGGTATGACGTCGCGCATCGTCATTATCGGCGGCGGCCAGGCGGGCGGCTGGGCGGCGAAAACCCTGCGCGACGAGGGCTTCGACGGCGAGATTTGCGTGGTGGCGGAAGAAGAGTGGGATTTCTACGAGCGTCCGCCCCTGTCGAAAGCGTCTCTGCTGGAGCCGGACGCCGCGCTCCCGCGGCTGTTTAGCGACGAAGCACAGCGGGCGCTGAACCTGACCTGGCACCGTCCGCTGCGTGCGGAGCAGATCGACTGCGAGGCGAAAACGGTGCGTTTAAGCAACGGCGAGTCTCTTAGTTACAACATCCTTTTGCTTGCCACCGGAGGGCGAGCGCGCCTGCCGGGCGCGGCGTGGGCGGCGCATCCGCAGGTTTATACCCTGCGCCACTGGCAGGACGCACAGCGCCTGAAAGCGCGGCTGGCGGAAAGTCAAAAACTGGCGATTATCGGCGGCGGCTGGATCGGCCTGGAGATTGCCGCCTCCGCGCGCAAAAGCGGCGTGGCGGTCACGCTGTTCGAGCAGCAGCCCGCGCTCTGCATGCGCTCGGTGAACGCTGAGGTGTCACAGCGCCTGGAGGCCATCCACCGCGAGCAGGGCGTGGAGATCCGCACCGGCTGCGGCGCGCTGGAGCTGGAGGACGACGGCGGTCTGCCGGCGATCCACTGCGACGGCCAGCGTGAAACCTTTGATGCGGTAGTGGTTGGGATCGGCGTCGATCTCAATCTGGAGCTGGCGCGCGATGCGGGGCTTCACACCGATCGCGGGATCGTGGTGGACGCCCAGGGCCGCACCTCGGATCCGTTCATCTTTGCCGCGGGCGATGTCGCCCGGCACGCTCACTACGGCCTGTGTGTTCAGTCTTGGGCCTTCGCCCAGAATCAGGCGGTGGCAACGGCAAAATCGATGCTCAACCCCGATGCGCCGGGCTATGACGACGTCCCGTGGCTGTGGTCGGATCAATATCAGCACAATATTCAGATCCTCGGCATTCCGCAGCCGGGAAGCAGAACGATAGCGCGTGAAGATTCGCTCTTCTTCTCGCTGGACGAAAACGGGCGGCTGACGCAGCTGGTGGCGTTTAACGATGCACGCACCGTCAAGCTGGCGAAGCGCTGGATGGCGGCGGGGCGGGATCTGTCGGACGTACCGCTCGCCGACCCGACCTTTTCACTGATGTCACTGCGATAGCTAACCCGCACCCGTAGGGGGAGAGATGACCACATTAGAGACCAACGCCGCGCCCGCAGAGGCCCGCGGTGAGGGAACCCGCACGCCCGAAAAGGCGGTGCGCTGGGCGATTCCGCTGTCGCTGCTGGCCTGCGTGCTGCTGGCGTTTTTCGACAAAATCAGCATTGCGGCGCTCTTTTCCGACACCCATTTCCAGCAGGCGATGGGCATCGATTTTGACACCACGCGTCTCGGGATCCTGATGAGCGCCTTCCTGCTCAGCTACGGCTTTTCGTCGGTCTTTTTAAGCGGGCTGGGAGACAAAATTGCGCCGCTGCGCCTGCTCACCGGGATGATGGCGGTGTGGTGCGTGCTGATGGTGGCGATGGGCTTTACCCATAACTATACGCTGATGATCGTCCTGCGCATTCTGCTGGGCGTGGCGGAAGGGCCGCTGTTCCCGCTGGCCTTTGCCATCGTGCGCCACAACTTCCCGCAGCATCTGCAGGCGCGCGCCACCATGCTGTGGCTGCTGGGCACCCCGGTTGGCGCGGCGATTGGTTTTCCGCTCTCCCTCTGGCTGCTGAACACCTTCGGCTGGCAGAGCACCTTCTTCGTGATGGCGATGCTCACCGTCCCGGTGCTGCTCTTTGTGCGCATCGGCCTGCGCGGGATCCGCCTTGAGGCGAAGCCGAGTACCTCGCAGGCGTCACAGGACGAGCGCCGCGCCGCGCGGCGCGAGCTGTTCGTCAGCCCGCACTTCTGGATCATCTGCATCTTTAACATCGCCTTCCTGACCTACCTGTGGGGCATCAACGGCTGGCTGCCGGGCTACCTGATCAAGGGCAAAGGCATTCACCTGGAGCACGCGGGCTGGCTGTCGTCGATGCCGTTTATCGCCATGCTGGCGGGCGAGGTGATTGGCGCCTGGCTCTCGGACCGGGTCGATAAGCGCGCGGCGGCCTGCTTCATCTCAATGGCAGGGGCGGCCGTTGGGCTGACGGCTGTGATGCACCTTGATACCCCGCTGACCATCATCGCGGCGATGAGCTTCAGCACCTTCATGTGGGGCACCGGTGCGCCCAACATCTTTGCCCTGCTGGCGAAGGCCACCCACCCGCGGGTGAGCGCCACGGCGGGCGGCATTTTTAACGGGCTGGGAAACTTTGCGGGCGCGCTGTCGCCAGCGGTGATGGGGGCGTTAATCGCCTTCACCCACAGCATGGATTCCGGGCTGATTTTTCTGGCGGTGATGGCGGCGGTGGGCTGCCTCCTGTTACTGCCGCTGCTGAGACGTTACTGAGGAGAGTGTGATGACTGATTCAACCGTAACCAACACATCAGGCGTTAAGCCTGACCACCTGACCATGGAAGAGTGGGTCGAGTCGCGCATCGCGCGCTTCGAAGGCCGCAAGTACGACTGGAATGCGCTGAAGTTCCAGGCCGACTTTGACCCGAAATACCGCCGGGCGCAGATGCGCTACATCGGCACCGGCGCAACCGGCGTGGCGAACGACACCAACACCGTGCAGGCGGACCATTTTACCTTCTCCACCATGGTGCTGCCGTCGAAGTGCGAAGGGCCGCTGCACCTGCACGACGACGTGGAGGAGGTGTTCTTCATGCTCAAAGGGCAGATCACGCTGATGATCCAGGACGGCGACAACTACACCGAAACCGTGCTGCGTGAGCGCGACCTGATCTCCGTTCCTGCGGGGATCTATCGCGGGCTGTTTAACCACGGGGAAGAAGAGGCGCTGATGTGCGTCATGCTGGGAACCAGTAAGCCGGAAATCCCGACCTATCCCGCCGATCATCCGCTCTCCAGCGTGAAGCGGAACTAAGGGGGCATGATGACGGGTTTTCGTGAACAGGGAAGCGGCATTCCGCTGATGCTGCTGCACGGGATCAGCTCCGGCGCGGCCTCCTGGCATAAGCAGATGACGCTGAACGGTTATCGCGTGCTGGCGTAGGACATGCCCGGCTATGGCGAAAGCCCGATGCTGGCGGCTGAACGTGCGAACGCGGGCGATTATGCCGTGGCGCTGGCGGCGATGCTTGACCGCGCGGGCGTCCGACAGGCGGTGCTGGTGGGCCATTCCCTGGGCGCGCTGGTGGCCAGCGCCTTTGCGGCGACGTTTCCGAAGCGCGTTATCCACCTGGTGCTGGCAGACGCCGCGCAGGGGTACGGCCAGGCCGCGCCGGAGCAGCGTGAGCAGGTCTGGCGCAGCCGCGAACAGCAGATGGCGCTGGGCGGCGACGTTCTCGCCCGGACCCGCGCCGCAAAGCTGCTGCGCCCC
>CAMKZP010000152.1 GCA_946477805.1 uncultured Enterobacter sp. | reverse complement strand
CAACAGCTTGAAGTGATTAATACAGAGGAAGCAACAAAAACTGCATTTGTAATGCCCTTCATTCACAATGTTTTAGGTTATGATGTTTTCGACCCTTCAGAAGTAACCCCTGAATTTGTGTGCGACATTGGCACGAAAAAAGGGGAGAAAATTGACTATGCCATAATGAAAAACAATGATGTACAAATACTCATTGAGTGTAAAAAGATAGGGGAATCGTTAAATGTTAATCACGCATCTCAGCTTTTCAGATATTTCCATGTAACAAACGCAAGGATTTCTATTTTAACCAACGGACAAATTTATAAATTTTTCACAGATCTAGATGCACCGAATAAAATGGATGAAAAACCATTTTTAGAGGTAGACCTTCTTGATATTGATGATAATATCATTCCTGAACTGAAGAAGCTTACCAAATCTTCATTTGACCTTGAGTCAATAATAAATGCAGCTGGGGAGTTAAAGTACGTTAGCCAAATTAAGAGAATATTGCACTCACAGCTCAATAATCCAGAAGATGATTTTGTGAAATTTTTTGCATCCAGAGTCTATGATGGCATATTAACTCAGAAAGTCAGAGAGTCTTTTTTGAATCTTACTAAAAAAGCCGCTAGCCAATATATTAACGATCAAGTCAACGAGAGACTTAAATCAGCAATTACAGGTGTTACTCCCGCTATCGTCGAGACGCAGACAGAACAGATTCAGGGTGAGCACGATGAGCAGAAGGATGAAAATGAAATTGTTACCACTCAAGAGGAACTTGAAGGATTTCACATTGTAAAAGCCATAACCCGATCTGTACTTGAAGCATCTCGTATTAATCACAGAGATACGAAAAGCTATTGTGGCATTCTTGTAGACGACAACAATCGAAAACCACTTTGTCGATTACATTTTAATCGGACACAAAAATACATTGGGCTTTTCGACATTGAGAAAAACGAAACGCGCCACCCCATTGCTACAGTCGATGACATCTATTCTTTTGCCGATATTCTGAAAGCGACTGCAGCACTCTATAGCTAATAGTCAGGTAGGCAGCACGCGCCGGGCTGCCTCTGCCAGAAAAGCGCTTCTGTTGCTGAACTGAGGATGCTCGCTGACAAAGGAATCAATCTTAGCCAGCAGACGACGGGGCATAGTGATGTTGATACGCTCGGCCCTGCCGTCAAACTGCTTCATATCAATGTCCACCAGCAGCCACTGCCCGCCGAGATAATCGTCAGGGCTTTTCTCGAGATGCATCTCAACATTTCCCGGCAGGGGCAATTCATCACTCATTTCCAGCAGGGTTTCGAAATGGGCGACCAGGGCATCACGAGCATCCAGAAAAGCATCATCCAGAGAATCACCGGCAAAAAAGCAGCCTGGCACGTCCGGGAAGAAACCGCTGGCGCTACCGTCTGCGTCAGAATGTATGTAAGCCGGATAAAACATAGTCGCTCCTGATATCAGTGTTTAAGCCCTGCCTGCCGCCAGATTTGCGCAAGGGTGCCAGGTTTAATGTCTTTTTTAGGATGAGGAACCGTGACCAGAAGTGTAATGACATCCGCACTTTTCACCTTCCAACCCTTCCATGATTATACACATAATACACATCATTTTTTCTTCGCAGCGATCGCAATACCGCGGTACGCAGAGTGAACGCAGCCATGTATTGATAGAACAGGAAGAAGAGACGGAAATTAAAAGTGCAACATGTGAAGTTACTGAGGAAGATGCGAGGAATATCGCAATAAACTGACCGGTGTCGCTACGCTAGCCCGGCCTACGCGGTGCCCTGTGTAGGCCGGGCAAGACGAAGCCGCCGCCCGGCTGTCGCTATCAGAAGCGCCACGTCATGCCGGTTAACAGCGCGAAGCTGTCGTCGCGGTCAATCATCGGGCTGTTTTTCACATCGTCTGGCAGCACGGTGTAGATCGCACTGGCATTCAGGTACAGGTTCTGCGTCAGCGCGTATTTCGCGGCCAGGCCAACGTACGGCGTCCAGCTGTCGCCCGCGGTGTATTCATCAAGGCCCGAGCGACGCGACTCGCTGCCCGATACGCCGTAGTAGTAGTCGTTATAGCTTTCATCGCTGTAGAACACGCCCACGGAAGGGATCAGCGTCAGGCGCGCCATGCGGATCGGGTGCAAGTAAGACACTTCCCCCACTACGCCGCCGCTTTCGTCCATTGCATCGCCGGAGACGGCAAATTTAAGGCTACCCCAGCCTTCATGACGGTAGTAAGCGCCGCCGAGGAATGCCGAGGCTTTGCGCTCGTCCAGGCGTTTCATCTGCTGGTCGTCGATATCATCCGGGTCAAAATGCAGCGGCATCCAGGAAGCGGTCAGGCTGATTTCATTCTTGCTGTCTTTCCACAGCACCCATCCCCCGGTGGTTTGACGAACATAGAAATTATCACCCTCGTAGGCCAGTAACGGCACTGCGGTGGTATTTTCGTTGTACCCTTTATAAGGTGATTCATTAAATACCGCTCCCGCGCCCAGTGAAAATTCACCGGCCATTGCGGAAGAGGTTATGAATAATGTGGCAGCAACCAGTAAATTCTTTTTAATAGTCATTCCATGCAATCCATTTATATGCCGAACATGCGACGGGCATAATAATGGTTACAAATTTGCCAGGGCAACGGTCCTGTTTATATAATATTATATATAAAGTCATATAGATGAGCGTGCACGATGAATAAACTCCAGGTAAAACCGCGTGAGTTAAAAATTATCTCCGTCATTGCCGCAACCCACAGCATTGGCGATGCCGCCGCCCTGCTGGGCATGGCGCAGGCCAACGTAAGCAAATATCTCTCTGATTTTGAAATGCGTGTTGGCCTGAAGGTGTTTGAACGCACGACACGTCAGTTAGCGCTCACTCAGTTTGGGGAGGCGTTGCTCCCTTACGTGAACGCTTCCCTTGATAAAAATAGCCAACTCATTAATTTTATTGCTGACTATAAACATGAGAAACGCGGAAAAGTGACGCTTTACGCTCCAACCGGGATCGTGACCTATCTCGCTCGCCATGTGATCCATAAGATAGAAGAGATCGGTGAAATTCGCCTGTCGTTGAAAACCTACAACCTCAACCGTAACGAATTTTCTGAGGGCGTTTCCTTTCCGGATGATTGCGATATTTTAATTACCTACGCCCAGCCAAAAGATGAAAATTTAGTCGCAAGCGTGCTAACAAAATATTCGGTCACGGCATTTGCAACTAAAGAGTATTTAGAAACCCATCCTATTACCGGCCCGAAAGATTTAGCCAACCACTCGTGTATATTAATTGACTCAATGTTAGTTGATGATGCCAATATCTGGCGTTTTCGCGTTCACGGCAGCGAGGAGGTTCTCGACTATAAGGTGACGGGCAATTATATTTGCGATAATACACAAACGGCGCTGGAGCTGGCGCGGAATAACCTGGGTATTGTTTTTGCGCCAAAGGAAAGCCTGAAAAAAGAGCTAACGCACGGCATGCTGGTCCCCTGTTTCCCACACCAGGAAGAGTGGTGGCTCGATCTCACGGTCATTTACCGCAAGCGGGAATATCAGCCCTGGCGCGTGCAGTACGTGCTGGACGGCGTGCTGAACTGCCTGCGTCAGCACATTGCCCGGGCCGTCGACGGGCGGCCCGGGCTGGGAGACTAGAATAGCCCGAGCGGTTTGTCAGAATAGCTCACCAGCAGGCATTTCGTTTGCTGGTAGTGCTCCAGCATCATCTTGTGCGTTTCTCGCCCAATGCCCGACTGTTTGTAGCCGCCAAACGCGGCATGCGCCGGATAAGCGTGGTAGCAGTTGGTCCACACGCGCCCGGCCTGAATGCCCCGGCCCATTTTATAGGCCAGATTGCCGTTACGGCTCCAGACGCCCGCCCCCAGCCCATACTGCGTGTCGTTGGCAATCTCCAGCGCGTCGTCCATCGTTTTAAAGGTCGTCACGGCCAGCACCGGGCCGAAAATCTCCTCCTGGAAAACGCGCATGTTGTTTTTACCAGACAGAATTGTCGGTTCAAGGTAATAGCCTTCCTGCAGATCGCCGCCCAGCATCTTACGTCTACCGCCGGTCAGAACCTCCGCGCCCTCTTTCTTGCCGATATCAATGTAGTTGAGGATAGTTTCCAGCTGCCCGTGCGACACCTGCGCGCCCATCTGGGTAACGTTATCGAGCGGGTTACCGCTGCGGATCGACTCCACGCGGCGGATCGCCCGCTCCATAAAGCGCTCATAGATAGACTCCTGCACCAGCGCGCGGCTTGGGCAGGTGCAGACTTCCCCCTGGTTGAACGCAAAGAGCGCAAACCCTTCCAGCGCTTTATCAAAGAACGCGTCCTCTTCATCCATCACGTCGGCAAAGAAAATGTTTGGCGATTTGCCGCCCAGCTCCAGCGTTACCGGAATGATGTTGCGGGTGGCGTACTGCATAATCTGCTGCCCCACTTCCGTTGAGCCGGTAAAGGCGACTTTCGCGATACGCTTTGAGGTCGCCAGGTATTCACCGATTTCGCCGCCAGCGCCGTTGACCACGTTGATCACCCCCGGCGGCAGCAGATCGCCTATCACCTCCATCAGCATCAGCACCGAAAGCGGCGTTAAGCGCGCCGGCTTGAGCACCACGCAGTTCCCGGCCGCCAGCGCGGGCGCCATCTTCCAGCTCGCCATCAGCAGCGGGAAGTTCCACGGAATAATTTGCCCCACCACCCCCAGCGGCTCGTGGAAGTGATAGGCCACGGTATCGTTGTCCACTTCACTGATCCCCCCCTCCTGAGCGCGAATGCAGGAGGCAAAATAGCGGAAATGGTCAATCGCTAGCGGAACGTCCGCCGCCATGGTTTCACGGATCGGCTTGCCGTTGTCCCAGGTCTCCGCCGTTGCCAGCAGCTCAAGATTTTGTTCCATCCGGTCGGCAATTTTAAACAGGATAGCGGCCCGGTCCTGCACGGAGGTGTGGCCCCACGCGTCTTTGGCGCCGTGCGCCGCGTCCAGCGCCAGATCGATATCGCGCTTGCCGGAGCTGGCTATTTCACACAGCGGCTGGCCGGTGACGGGCGTCAGGTTGGAATAGTATTCGCCGTCGACGGGAGCCACCCAGTCGCCGCCGATAAAGTTGTCATAACGGGGTTTTAGCTTCAGCGGAAAGCCATACTCGCCGGGCTGGATGCGCGATGAGGGAGGATTGTTAGTCATGACCGTCTCCTTGCTGTTGGTGTACAACAAGGGTAGTTCCGGCTGGCGATTTTCTCGCCAACCGGTGACGGGTTTACGAGCCGTATCACGGATTACACTGCTTTACGTTTCGTTTCTGCCGCTGAGCCATACTTAATAGCTCAAGGGCTAAGAAGGAACGATGCGATGCAGTTATATATCGGCTTTGACGTAGGCGGAACCCACATTAAACACGGCGTGATTGATGAGAACGGCAGGGAGATTACCGCCGACGAGTACGACACTCCCGAGGATGAAAACGCCTTCAAAGAGAAGTGGAAAGCGGTCGTCGCCGCGTACCGGAAGGAACATGACATCGCCGGCATCGGCGTGAGCTTTCCCGGCCATATCAATCACCACACTGGCGAAGCGGCGAAAGCCGGGGCGCTCGACTACCTTGACGGCGAAAACCTCTGCGAGCTGTTTAGCGAGCTCACCGATCTTCCCGTCACCATTGAAAACGACGCCAACTGCGCGGCGCTGGGTGAACGCTGGCAGGGCGCAGGTAAAGACTACGCGCATTTCGTCTGCATTACGATTGGAACCGGCATCGGCGGGGGAATTGTAATGGATGGCGATCTCTATCGCGGCTCGCACTATCGGGCGGGTGAATTTGGCGTGCTTCCGGTTGGCAATAACGGCGAATGCATGCACGAGGTGGCTTCAGCCCGCGGCCTGATGAAAGCCTGCAGCCGGGCGCTGCGGCTCTCTGAGGATGAAATGCCCCACGGCGAGGAGCTGTTCAAGCGGATGGAGAGCGACGTCCACCTGCGCGAAGCCATTGAAGAGTGGGCGCATTTTTTATCCCGCGGCGTCTACAGCGTGATTTCCATGTTTGACCCGCAGGTGGTGCTGATTGGCGGCGGTATTAGCGAGCAGGAGAAAATCTATCTCCTGCTCGACAAGTATTTGCAGCAGTTCGAGGAGTGGGAGGCGCTCAGGGTGCCGATTCTGCCGTGCGAACTGGGTAACCAGGCGGGACGGCTGGGCGCCGTCTGGCTGGCTAAACAGAAGCGCGAGCGCAGCGCTTAAGGAAAAAGCTGCGCGTCGCGGAGCAGATGATCGTTGCCGCGGCGGCGCGTAAAGCCTATGCGGTTGAAATATTCGAGGATCTGAATCGCCAGCTTGCGCCCCACGTTCAGCCGATCGCGGAAATCTGCGGCGCAGGTAGATCCCCGCGCCCGATCCATCTCGCGGATCAGGTTAGCGAACGCCACGATACGATCGTTGCGGTAATAACGATCTTTCACGATCGCGACAATCAGCCCCTGCTGCGCGGCATGGCGCAGAACCTGGCGCATGAGCTGCTCATCCGCGTTCGTTTCGCGCGCGAGGTCGCGCACCCACCAGGGATCGTCGCCAAACAGCGGCTCTGCCTTTTGCCAGACCGCCTCCTGCTCAGCCGTAAAGCCAGCCTTATGATCGGGCAGATGCAGCCAGCCGTGATGGCTTTTTATCGCGCCGCTTTCACGCATCTTTTCAATCAGCAGCAGCACCAGCGCGTCGTCTTCCATCGGCAGCGCCATGCGTCGCAGGCGCTCGCGCCCCGGGCCGGGTTCATCCTGATGCTGCTCATGATAGGTGGCGAGCGTGTTCAGCACTTTTCGCTGCCAGCGTGCCGCAACCGGCGCGTCCAGCAGGCTGTATCCGGCCTGGATATACCCCGGCTCCCCGGTCAGCAGGCGCAACCCTTCACCGCTCAGCTGGCGCGCCCACGCAAACCCGGTCAGATCCACGGCGCCGCGCTCAAGGTGCGCCCGCAGTGCGGCTTTATCATCGCTGGCCTGCGCCAGCGTCGCCAGCCACTGAAGGTACTCGGGCTTGCGCTTGCCGCGGCGCGGCGGGTTGAGTGCCACCACGCGCGCACCGGCTAGCGTTTCCCGCGCCGAGATATCGCGCAGGACCAGACGATCGTTATCCGCAAGCCAGAGCGGTGAATCGAACACCAGCTCCGCGAGATCGTTTTCCAGCAGGGAAACGCGCCCGGTGATATGACTGGCCGCATGGTGAATATGCAGCGGCTGCCACTGCGCGAGCGGCGTATGGGCCTGCAGGGAGACAATCACCCGCTCGAACGGCTCAGGCGGCGCGTCCGCCAGCAGCCAGTCGCCGCGGCTGAGCTGCTCTTTCTCGGCATCGCCCGCAACGTTGAGCGCGATACGCTGCCCGGCACGGGCCGTTTCCGTCGGCTGATTCTGCGCGTGCAGACCGCGCACGCGCACCGGTTTGTTAACGCCGGTCAGCCACAGCGTGTCGCCCACCTTCACTTCGCCGCTGAGAGCCGTCCCCGTCACCACCAGCCCGGCACCTTTAACGGTAAACGCGCGGTCGATAGCCAGGCGGAAGCGGTGATGTCCGGCGTGCTCGCGAGAGGAGACGTTGAGCAGATGGGCGCGAAGCTCGTCGATTCCGCGCCCTTCCGTCGCCACGGTGACAAACAGTGAGGCATCGGTGAAGCCGAATTCACGCAGGGTCGCCTGCACCTGTTCGCGAACCTCTGCGACACGCGCGTCAACCACGCGGTCGGCCTTGGTGAGCGCAACGGTCAGCTGCGGATTGCCCGTGAGCTGCAGGATCGCCAGATGCTCGCGCGTTTGCGCCATCACGCCGTCATCGCAGGCCACCACCAGCAGCGCACGATCGATACCGCCCACCCCCGCCAGCATGTTAGACAGAAATTTTTCGTGGCCGGGCACGTCAATAAAGCCCAGCACCCGGCCATCAGGCTGCGGCCAGTAGGCATAGCCCAGGTCAATGGTCATGCCGCGCTTTTTCTCTTCCGGCAGGCGATCGGCATTTAC
>CAMKZP010000151.1 GCA_946477805.1 uncultured Enterobacter sp. | reverse complement strand
GTATCGGCGCGCCGCTGAATATTACCGGTTTAACGGATTACGCTCAGGAGCCGTACTATTCAACGGCCGTGGGCCTGCTGCACTACGGGAAAGAGTCCCATTTAAGTGGTGAAGCAGAAGTGGAAAAACGCGTCTCGGTGGGGTCGTGGGTCAAACGGCTCAACACCTGGTTGCGAAAAGAGTTTTAATTTTTTTAAGAGACCGGAGAGAATTAGCGGTCTCGGGCGACAGGCACAACGGAGAGAAACTATGTTTGAACCAATGGAATTAACCAACGACGCGGTGATTAAAGTCATCGGCGTCGGTGGCGGCGGCGGTAACGCCGTAGAGCATATGGTGCGTGAACGCATTGAAGGCGTTGAGTTCTTTGCGGTCAACACCGATGCACAGGCACTGCGTAAGACGGCCGTCGGCCAGACTATTCAGATCGGCGGTGGCATCACCAAAGGTCTGGGCGCTGGGGCTAACCCGGAAGTCGGTCGCAACGCGGCGGAAGAAGATCGTGAAGCCCTGCGCGCTGCACTGGAAGGTGCGGACATGGTCTTCATCGCAGCGGGGATGGGCGGCGGTACCGGTACCGGTGCAGCACCTGTTGTTGCTGAAGTAGCAAAAGATTTAGGTATTCTGACCGTAGCCGTCGTGACCAAGCCTTTCAATTTCGAAGGCAAGAAGCGTATGGCCTTCGCGGAGCAGGGTATCACCGAGCTGTCCAAACACGTGGACTCTCTGATCACTATCCCGAACGACAAACTGCTGAAAGTGCTGGGCCGCGGTATCTCGCTGCTGGACGCATTTGGCGCAGCAAACGACGTGCTGAAAGGCGCGGTTCAGGGTATCGCAGAACTGATCACCCGTCCTGGCCTGATGAACGTTGACTTTGCCGACGTTCGCACCGTGATGTCCGAAATGGGCTACGCGATGATGGGTTCTGGCGTGGCAAGCGGTGAGGACCGTGCGGAAGAAGCGGCTGAAATGGCCATCTCTTCTCCGCTGCTGGAAGATATCGATCTGTCCGGTGCGCGCGGCGTGCTGGTCAACATCACCGCGGGCTTTGACCTGCGTCTGGATGAGTTTGAAACCGTGGGTAACACCATCCGCGCGTTCGCTTCCGACAACGCGACCGTGGTCATCGGTACTTCTCTCGATCCGGAAATGAACGACGAGCTGCGCGTAACGGTTGTTGCCACCGGTATCGGTATGGACAAGCGTCCTGAGATCACCCTGGTGACCAACAAGCAGACCCAGCAGCCGGTGATGGATCGTTACCAGCAGCACGGTATGTCTCCGCTGACTCAGGATCAAAAACCGGCCGCGAAAGTGGTTAACGATACCACTCCGCAAACGGCGAAAGAGCCAGATTATCTGGACATCCCAGCGTTCCTGCGTAAGCAAGCTGACTAAGAATTGGCTGGAATTTGGGGATTTGCGCTCTTTGTGCTAAACTGGCCCACCGTTAGTGATATACACTCTCGGTTGGATAGTTAATTTGGCGAGATTATACGATGATCAAACAAAGGACACTTAAACGTATCGTTCAGGCGACTGGTGTCGGTTTACATACCGGCAAAAAAGTCACGCTGACGCTGCGCCCTGCGCCGGCCAATACCGGGGTCATCTATCGTCGCACTGACTTGAATCCACCGGTAGATTTTCCGGCCGATGCCAAATCTGTGCGTGATACTATGCTCTGTACTTGTCTGGTCAACGAGCATGACGTGCGGATTTCTACCGTAGAGCACCTGAACGCCGCCCTGGCGGGTCTGGGTATCGACAACATTATTGTTGAAGTCGATGCGCCAGAAATCCCGATCATGGACGGCAGTGCTGCTCCGTTCGTTTATCTGTTGCTGGATGCCGGCATCGAAGAACTGAACTGCGCGAAGAAATTTGTTCGCATCAAAGAGACCGTTCGCGTCGAAGATGGCGACAAGTGGGCTGAATTCAAACCGTACAATGGTTTCTCGTTGGACTTTACCATCGACTTTAACCATCCGGCGATTGATGCAAGCACCCAGCGCTATGCGATGAACTTCTCTGCTGATGCGTTTATGCGCCAGATCAGCCGTGCTCGTACTTTCGGCTTTATGCGTGATATCGAATATCTGCAGTCCCGCGGCCTGTGCCTGGGCGGCAGCTTCGATTGTGCCATCGTTGTTGACGATTATCGCGTACTGAACGAAGACGGCCTGCGTTTTGAAGATGAATTCGTTCGTCACAAAATGCTGGATGCTATCGGCGACCTCTTCATGTGTGGTCACAACATCATTGGTGCATTTACCGCGTTCAAATCCGGTCATGCGCTGAACAACAAACTATTGCAGGCAGTCCTGGCAAAACAGGAAGCCTGGGAATATGTGACCTTCGAAGACGAAGCAGAACTGCCGCTGGCATTCAAAGCGCCGACAATGGTTCTGGCGTAACGGTTAAAGCCGTTTCGTAAAAAATCGACTGGTTAACCTGGTACTCTCTCCGGCCAGGAAGACCAGTCGTTTTTATTTTTACCCTTCTCAGATATACCCCAGTCTTCCTGGCCATCCGCCAGTCGCAGAGAATCTGTGCGTTAGCTGAATTCTTGACCGTTTTTACCTGCCGCATAACGTCATTCCTGCTGCCGCGCCATGGCTTTAGTGGTAATATCTGGGCGCTAAAAAGAATAATTGACCTCAGCCTGCACAAGGCTGGCTTATGTGGTGGAGCAAGTGAGCGGAATACTGACGCGCTGGCGACAACTTGGCAGACGTTACTTCTGGCCGCATCTCTTATTAGGGATGGTCGCGGCGAGTCTCGGCTTGCCTGCGCTCGGCAACAGTGCAGAAGCTGCAGCGCCGACAAAGACCACCACCACCCGGCACGATTTTTCCACGCGGGTTAACTTCACTAACCTCGCGTTGCTCGAAGCCAATCGCCGCCCGAATTTTACCGTTGATTACTGGCACCAGCACGCTATTCGCACCGTTATTCGTCATCTGTCGTTTGCGATGGCGCCGCAGGCCATGCCCGTTGCGCAGGAGACGCTGCCGGCTCAGGCTCAGCATCTTGCTCTGCTGGACACCCTAAACGCGCTGCTGACGCAGGATAGCCAGCCGCCGGTTACGGTTCGTCAGACCACGCTAAACGCTTTCGTTCCCCCCGCAGCTTTCTCGATTTCGACATGGGTCGGCCAGGTGCATGGCATCCGTGCCGGGCCGCAGCGCCTCAGCTAAATTATCGCTTTTTCAATACCTTAATTTATCTGCCCGTCTGGGGCGTTTGAGAATTTATTATGTTAATCAAATTATTAACCAAAGTTTTTGGTAGTCGTAACGATCGTACCCTGCGCCGCATGCGCAAAGCCGTCAGCGTCATCAACGGTATGGAGCCGGCAATGGAGAAGCTCTCTGACGACGAGCTGAAGGCCAAAACCGCAGAGTTTCGCGCGCGTCTGGAAAAAGGAGAGGTGTTAGAAAACCTGATCCCCGAAGCCTTCGCCGTGGTGCGTGAAGCCAGTAAACGCGTGTTCGGCATGCGTCACTTCGACGTGCAGCTGCTGGGCGGCATGGTGCTGAACGAACGCTGCATCGCGGAGATGCGCACCGGTGAAGGTAAAACCCTGACCGCAACGCTGCCTGCTTATCTGAATGCGCTGACCGGTAAAGGCGTCCACGTTGTTACCGTCAACGACTATCTGGCACAGCGTGATGCTGAAAACAACCGTCCGCTGTTCGAATTCCTGGGCCTGACCGTGGGCATCAACATGTCCGGCCTTCCGGCGCCTGCCAAGCGCGAAGCCTACAACGCGGACATCACCTACGGCACCAACAACGAATACGGCTTCGATTACCTGCGCGATAACATGGCGTTCAGCCCGGAAGAGCGCGTTCAGCGTAAACTGCATTACGCGCTGGTGGATGAGGTTGACTCCATCCTGATCGATGAGGCGCGTACGCCGCTGATCATCTCCGGCCCGGCTGAAGACAGCTCCGAGATGTACCGTAAAGTCGACAAAATCATTCCACACCTGCTGCGTCAGGAGAAAGAAGACTCCGACACCTTCCAGGGTGAAGGTCACTTCTCCGTTGATGAAAAAGCGCGCCAGGTTAACCTGACCGAACGCGGTCTGGTCCAGATTGAAGAACTGCTGGTTGCGCAGGGCATCATGGAGGAGGGCGAGTCGCTGTACTCTCCAACCAACATCATGCTGATGCACCACGTGACCGCCGCGCTGCGCGCCCACGCGCTGTTCACCCGCGACGTCGACTACATTGTGAAAGACGGTGAAGTGATCATCGTTGATGAACACACTGGCCGTACCATGCAGGGTCGTCGCTGGTCCGATGGCCTGCACCAGGCCGTTGAAGCCAAAGAAGGCGTGGATATTCAAAACGAAAACCAGACGCTGGCGTCCATTACCTTCCAAAACTACTTCCGTCTGTACGAGAAGCTGGCAGGCATGACCGGTACTGCCGATACCGAAGCGTTCGAATTCAGCTCCATCTACAAGCTGGATACCGTGGTTGTGCCAACGAACCGTCCGATGATCCGTAAGGATATGCCGGATCTGGTTTACATGACCGAAGCGGAAAAAATTCAGGCGATCATCGAAGATATCCGCGATCGTACCGCTGCGGGCCAGCCGGTGCTGGTGGGGACCATCTCCATCGAGAAATCAGAAGTGGTTTCCAACGAGCTGACCAAAGCAGGCATCAAGCACAACGTGCTGAACGCCAAGTTCCACGCCAAAGAAGCAGATATCGTTGCGCAGGCGGGCTATCCGGCTGCTGTCACCATCGCCACCAACATGGCGGGTCGTGGTACCGATATTATGCTCGGCGGTAGCTGGCAGGCAGAAGTGGCGGAGCTGGAAAACCCAACGCCAGAACAGATTGCGCAGATCAAAGCCGACTGGCAGGTCCGTCACGACGCCGTACTGGCCTCCGGCGGTCTGCACATTATTGGTACCGAGCGCCACGAATCACGCCGTATCGATAACCAGCTGCGCGGCCGTGCGGGTCGTCAGGGTGATGCCGGTTCCTCCCGCTTCTACCTGTCTATGGAAGATGCGCTGATGCGTATTTTCGCCTCCGACCGCGTTTCCGGCATGATGCGCAAACTGGGTATGAAGCCTGGCGAAGCCATTGAGCACCCGTGGGTTACCAAAGCGATTGCTAATGCCCAGCGTAAAGTAGAAAGCCGCAACTTCGATATTCGTAAGCAGCTGCTGGAATATGATGACGTTGCCAACGATCAGCGTCGTGCGATTTACACCCAGCGTAACGAACTGCTGGACGTGTCTGACGTAAGCGAAACCATCAACAGCATCCGCGAGGACGTGTTCAAAGCGACGATCGACGGCCACATCCCACCGCAGTCTCTGGAAGAGATGTGGGATATCGAAGGTCTGCAGGAACGTCTGAAAAACGACTTCGACCTCGAGCTGCCGATCAAAGAGTGGCTGGACAAAGAGCCTGAGCTGCACGAAGAGACCCTCCGCGAGCGTATTTTCGCCACCGCGCTGGAGGTGTACAAGCGTAAGGAAGAGGTGGTTGGCGCTGAGATGATGCGTCACTTCGAAAAAGGCGTGATGCTCCAGACGCTGGACTCCCTGTGGAAAGAGCACCTGGCGGCGATGGATTATCTGCGTCAGGGTATCCACCTGCGTGGTTATGCCCAGAAAGATCCGAAGCAAGAGTACAAGCGCGAATCCTTCGCCATGTTTGCGTCTATGCTGGAGTCGCTGAAGTATGAAGTGATCAGCACCCTGAGCAAGGTTCAGGTCCGTATGCCGGAAGAAGTGGAAGCGATGGAGCAGCAGCGTCGCGAAGAAGCTGAGCGTCTGGCGCAGATGCAGCAGCTGAGCCACCAGACCGACGAAGGCGAAGCGGCTGCGGCAATCGCTGCGCAGACGGGCGATCGTAAAGTCGGACGTAACGACCCTTGCCCATGCGGTTCGGGTAAAAAATACAAGTCGTGCCACGGCCGTCTGAACTAAGAATAACGCAAACCGAAAAGGCGCAGATATCTGCGCCTTTTTTATGGGGCTAACGCTATGAAAAAACTGCAGATTGCCGTCGGGATCGTCCGTAACGGGCAAAACCAAATTTTCATCACTCAACGTGCCGCTGACGCCCATATGGCGAACAAGTGGGAGTTTCCTGGCGGCAAAATCGAGTCAGATGAAACGCCGGAACAGGCGCTGGTGCGGGAGCTTCAGGAAGAGGTAGGGATCACGCCGCTTGGCGCAACGCTGTTTGATAAGCTGGAGTACCAGTTTCCGGACAGGCACATCACGCTGTGGTTCTGGCTTGTCGAAAGCTGGGAAGGGGAGCCCTGGGGTAAAGAGGGGCAGCCGGGTAGCTGGGTGGAACTCAAAGCCAGTGATGCCGAAAAATTCCCGCCAGCGAATGAGCCCGTGATCCTGCGGTTAGTGACACAACCATAGGCCTGCTAAGCGAAGCGCCAGCAGGCTTTACAGGTTATCGCTGCTCTTCGCTCCAGTCATCGCTGTCCGAGAGGTCGCCTTCGCTGGGAATACGCTTCTCTTCTGCCGCCCATTCGCCAAGGTCAATTAACTGACAGCGCTTACAGCAGAAAGGGCGAAACGGACTCACTTCGCCCCAGACGACAGTTTTCCCGCAGGTCGGGCAGCTTACGGTGGTTACGTCAGACATCGGCACTCCTTAACAACAGGCCAGTTCAAAATCGAGGCGTTCCGGCACGGTACCATTTTCGCTGTCCAGCGGCATGAAGCGGATCGCAAAGCGGCTTTTATGCCCGGAAATTTGCGGGTAGAGCTGTTCGCTCAGGGACATGTTCAGGCGCAGGAGGTCGGCATCATCACCGTTATCCTGGTAAAAACCGTTCAGGCTGGTTTGCTTGCGAAAAGGCGCCGAGTTGCGGATGAGATCGAGGATCAGCGACAGCGTCTGATGCATCGGATCGAGGCTTGCCATCCAGCCGTTCACCTGGGCGTCGCGCTGAGCCTGTGGCATATGCAGCCACACGTGGAGCGTGGGCAGATCGAAGCTGCAGCAGCCGCCGGGGATACTCAGACGTTGACGCACCAGGCCGATTAAGCGGTCTTCCCGCAAAAACTGCCCTACACGCGGCGCGGTCATCAGAACGCTGCTGCTGTTTTTCAGCTGCTGGCGAACAGAATCGATACGGCTCTGGTCCACGCCAGGCACTTCCCTCCACGCCTGAAGTTTACGCTGTTGGCGCTCCAGCTCTTTCAGTAATTCAGTGCGGACATCACCACGCTCAATCACATCCAGCAGATCGCCGACATTGCGGAAGAAATGCAGTGCAGTCGCGTAGTCGTTGATGGGCAAATTATGTGAGAGCTGCTGAATTAAAAACTCAATGCGCAGCCAGGTGCGCATTTTTTCATTAAGCGGATGCTCAAAAAGGATATGAGTCGACATTATGGTTTTTCCTGTGCAACGGCCTGCGCGGCAAACGTCAGATACTGCGCGTGCAGACGGGCAACATCCGATGCAATGGCATCTGGTGCGCCGTTATTATCAATAACATCATCCGCAACGGCAAGGCGCTGGGCGCGCGTGGCCTGAGCGGCAAGAATTTGTTCAGCATGTTCGCGCGAAACGCCATCCCGCGCCATGGTTCGCTGAATTTGCGTTTCGGGATCAACGTCAATGACCAGAACGCGATCGGCTTTGGTCTGGAGCTGATTCTCTACCAGCAGCGGAACGACCCATAAAACGTATGGCGAACGGGCTGCGGCAATCTGACGCTGAGTTTCCCGGTGGATAATGGGGTGGAGCAGGGCATTAAGCCAGTTTTTTTCTGCAGAATCAGAAAATATGTAATCGCGGAGCTGGCGTCGATGAAGCGTGCCATCAGCATTAATGATGGTGCTGCCGAAGCGGGCCTCAATGGCGTTTAACGCGGGTGTATTGGGCTCTACCACCTGACGGGCAATAATATCGGCATCAATAATAGTGATGCCGAGACGAGAAAAAGCGTCCGCAACGGTACTTTTACCACTGCCGATGCCGCCGGTTAATGCGACGATATACCCCATTAAATCAAATCC
>CAMKZP010000150.1 GCA_946477805.1 uncultured Enterobacter sp. | reverse complement strand
GGCAGCGTCAGATGTGTATAAGAGACAGCGCAGCGCCGCGGGCTGAATGCTCTCGATGCTGGCGGTGTACTCCTCTTCGGTCAGTTCATCCAGCTTGCCGCTGTTCTCTTCCGAGCCGTGCAGGGCAATCACGTCCAGATCCGCCTTCAGCGAGTCCGGAAGGGATGACCAGTCCTTCAGCGCCACGCCGCGCATATAGCCATAGCACCACTCTTCCACCACGGTGAAACTTTGGCCGTCGACGTCATTAAAGCCAAACATCGGCTCAAACTGATCCGGGTATTCGCTCAGGCGTTCAGCTATGTCGTTCATATGCTTAAAGCAGAGATCGATAAAACGGTTCATTTCACGATCGTTTTTCCAGCGTGGAATGTGCTTCTCGCCGCCCCAAATCGCCACCAGCCAGGCATCGGGCTCAACCACCCTTGGCCCGGAAAGCACTGCGGTAAGCATGCCGTCCAGTTCGGACACGTCAATCACGGACGCATCGTCATGACCGTAAGACATCAACGTCTCTTCCAGCCACTCCATTTCGCTTTCGTTTAATGGGCCTTCAGTCATTGCTGACACTCCTGATAAAAAAGGAAAAGATCCTGGCATATATCGCCGCCCGTGCCTACCTGAAGTTTAGGCCTTTATTGCCGCGAAAACGTGCAAATCGTGACCGTTGCACAACTTATGGGCATTGGTGTTAACAAGATGTGATCTCCGCTGTAATTTCGCTGCGTCCCGCGAGGCGGCGTAAAACGGCACTCTATACTCAAACAGGCCGCAACCCGCTCCCCGGGTTAACCATTCTGGCAGCTATTTTGCTTACTCTTCTGCGCGCCCTGCGGTGCCGGGAACCTCGCCCTCATAAGCAGGATGTTGTCTGGCTCACGTGCGTTTAGTGCATTTTGTTCTCGCTCTTGTTTTTGGATTGCCAATGCCATCAGGCGTTCAGGTCGTCACCTGGTGCAAAAACCTCTTTGCTAAGGAACATAATAATGTCGCTGAAATTCATCAGAAGTCCCCTTTCTCTTGTGTTAGCCGGTTGTCTGCTGACGGCATTTTCCGCTCAGGCCGATATCGTGATTGGCGTTGCCGGGCCGTTCACGGGCCCGAATGCCACCTATGGCGATCAATACTGGCACGGCGCAACCCAGGCCGCAGAAGACATCAACGCCGCAGGCGGCATCAACGGTGAGAAAATCAAGCTGGTCCAGGGCGACGACGCGTGTGAGCCTAAACAGGCCGTCGCCGTCGCCAACCGTTTAGTCGACCAGGATAAGGTCAACGCCGTGGTCGGCCATTTCTGCTCCTCTTCAACCATGCCCGCATCGGAGGTCTATAGCGATGCCGGGATCATGGCCATTACCCCCGGCTCAACCAACCCGCTGATCACCGAACGCGGCATGAGCGACATGTTCCGCATGTGCGGCCGCGATGACCAGCAGGGCCAGGTCGCCAGCGATTTTATTATCGACAAGCTCAAAGCCAAACGCGTGGTAATAATCCACGACAAAGACACCTACGGGCAGGGGCTGGCGGACGCCACCAAAGCCGCGCTGGCAAAACGCGGCGTCCAGAACGTGATGTACGAAGGGCTGTCGCGCGGGGAGAAAGACTTTAACGCGCTGGTGACCAAAATCGGGGCGCAAAAGCCGGACGTCGTCTTCTTCGGAGGCTGTCACCCCGAAGCCGGCCCGCTGGTCCGTCAGATGCGTGAACAGGGCGTGCAGGCCAAATTCTTCTCCGTTGACTGCATCGTCAATGAAGAGATGGTCACTGCTGCAGGCGGCCCGCAGTACACCAACGGCATTTACATGACCTTTGGCAAAGATCCGCGCCTGATCCCGGAGGGCAAAGCCGTTATCGAGAAATTCCGCGCCGGTAAGTTTGAGCCGGAAGGCTATACCCTTTACGCCTACGCTTCCGTGCAGGCGATTGCGGCGGCGTTCAAGTCGACCGGCGGCGCTGATTCCGCAAAAGCCAGCGAATGGCTGAAGGCCAATGCCGTGGATACGGTGATGGGCAAAAAGGCCTGGGACAGCAAGGGTGACCTGAAAGTCTCTGACTACGTGGTATATCAGTGGGACGACAAAGGGAAATACAAGGAAGTGCAATAACCGCACGGCGTCGGCAGGTTTGCCTGCCGACGCCCGATCGCCATCAGGCTACAGGCAACCTGCGGCCCACAATTCGAGCGCGCGATGATGAGTACATTCTTCCTGCAGCAGCTAATTAATGGACTAACGCTGGGTTCGGTCTACGGATTAATCGCCATTGGCTACACCATGGTGTACGGCATCATTGGCATGATTAACTTTGCCCACGGCGAAGTGTATATGATTTCTGCCTATCTCTGCGCCATCGGGCTGGCGCTGCTGTCGTTCTTTGGCCTGGAGTCCTTCCCGTTGCTGATCCTCGGCACGCTGGCGTTCACCATTATTGTGACGGGCGTCTACGGCTGGACGATTGAACGCATCGCCTACAAACCGTTACGCAACTCCACGCGCCTGGCGCCGCTGATCTCGGCCATCGGCATGTCGCTTATTCTGCAAAACTACGTCCAGCTCAGCCAGGGGCCGCGGCAGCAGGGCGTGCCCACCATGCTGGACGGCGTGCTCCGCGTTCACCTGGGCGAAGGGTTTGTGCAGATCACCTACACCAAGGTGTTTATCCTGATCGCCTCGTTCGCGGGCATGCTGCTGCTCACCTGGATTATCAGCCATACCCGGCTGGGGCGCATGTGCCGCGCCGTGCAGCAGGATCGCAAGATGGCCTCCATTCTGGGGATTAACACCGACAGGGTAATCTCTCTCGTGTTTGTGATCGGCGCGGCCATGGCCGGGCTGGCGGGCGTGCTGATCACCATGAACTACGGCACCTTTGATTTTTACGTCGGGTTTGTCATTGGCATCAAGGCGTTTACCGCCGCGGTGCTCGGCGGCATTGGCTCTCTGCCCGGCGCGATGCTCGGCGGGCTGATTCTGGGCGTCGCCGAGGCGCAGTTCTCCGGCATGGTGAACTCTGATTATAAAGACGTGTTCTCGTTTGGGTTACTGGTGATGATCCTGATTTTCCGTCCGCAGGGTCTGCTGGGCCGCCCCGTCGTGGCTAAAGTGTGAGGGTGCAAACGATGACTTCAGAGGGTTTTTCACTCAAGCGCTGCATTCTGGATGCTATTTTCTCCGGACTGGTGGCCCTGATCGTTTTCGGCCCCATCGCTGGCGTGGTGCTGGACGGCTACAGCTTCACCTTTGAGGGCCAGCGGCTGGCGTGGATTATCGGCACCGTCATGCTGGGGCGTTTTCTGCTGAGCGCCCTCTCAGCCACCTCGCCCGGCGCGAGGTTCCGGGCGCGGTTCGAGGCCGACAGCGCAGGGGTTTACGTCCGGCCAGCGGACTACAAGAGCCGCATGCGCTGGATAATTCCGCTGATTATCGCGCTGGCCGTCTGCTTCCCCTTCGTTGCCACGAAATACGTGCTGACGGTGGCGATCCTCGGGCTTATCTACGTTCTGCTCGGTCTTGGGCTGAATATCGTTGTTGGGCTGGCGGGCCTGCTGGACCTTGGCTACGTCGCCTTCTACGCCATCGGTGCCTATGGCCTGGCGCTGGGGTATCAGTACCTGGGATTAGGGTTCTGGAGCATGCTGCCGCTGGCGGCTATTCTGGCCGCCGCCGCCGGGGCCCTGCTCGGCTTTCCGGTGCTGCGCATGCACGGGGATTATCTGGCGATTGTCACCCTGGGGTTTGGCGAGATCATCCGCCTGGTGCTGAACAACTGGGTGGCGTTTACCGGCGGCCCCAACGGCGTTTCTGCCCCGCCACCTACCCTCTTCGGGCTGGAGTTTGGCAGGCGTGCAAAAGAAGGCGGCGTGCCGTTTCACGAGTTTTTCGGCCTGACCTACAACCCGAATATGAAATTTATCTTCATCTACGCGGTGCTTTTTCTGGTGGTGCTGCTGGTGCTGTATATCAAACACCGGCTGACGAGAATGCCGATTGGCCGGGCGTGGGAAGCCCTGCGCGAAGATGAGATTGCCTGTCGTTCGATGGGGTTAAACCACGTGCTGGTTAAGCTTTCAGCCTTTACCCTGGGTGCGTCCACCGCGGGCATCGCCGGAGTATTTTTTGCCACCTATCAGGGGTTCGTGAACCCCACTTCTTTCACCTTTTTCGAATCCGCACTGATTCTGGCCATCGTGGTGCTGGGCGGAATGGGCTCCACGCTGGGCGTGGTGCTGGCCGCCTTTGTGCTCACCGTCACGCCTGAGCTGCTGCGCAGCTTTGCAGAGTACCGCGTGCTGCTGTTTGGCATGCTGATGGTGGTGATGATGATCTGGCGGCCGCGCGGTTTGATCCGCATTAACCGCAGCGGGTTTGCCGTGCGAAAAGGGGTGGCGCCATGAGCGGAACCATACTCAGCGTTGAGCACCTGATGATGCATTTCGGCGGGATCAAGGCCCTCAACGACGTCAACCTCAACGTGCAGCGCGGCTCGATTACCGCCCTGATAGGCCCCAACGGCGCCGGGAAAACCACCGTCTTTAACTGTCTGACCGGTTTCTATCGCGCGTCCGGCGGGAAGATTTTATTCACCACGCGCAGCAAAACCACCAACGTCATTCAGGTGCTCGGGCAAAAATTTCAGCCGGGAGACTGGCTCAACCCGGCGCAGTTCGGACAGCGCCTGTTCTATAAAATGTTTGGCGGGACGCATCTGGTGAACCGCGCGGGTCTTGCCCGCACCTTCCAGAACATCCGCCTGTTTCGCGAGATGTCGGTGGTTGAGAATCTGCTGGTTGCGCAGCACATGCGCGTCAACCGCAACCTCCTTGCGGGCATTCTGAACACGCCCGCCTATCGTCGGGCTGAAAGCGATGCGCTGGACCGGGCCTTCTACTGGCTGGAGGTGGTGGACCTGGTGGATTGCGCCAATCGTCTGGCGGGGGAGATGTCGTACGGCCAGCAGCGGCGTCTGGAAATCGCCCGCGCGATGTGCACCGGCCCGGAGATGATCTGCCTTGACGAGCCCGCCGCGGGGCTGAACCCGGTTGAAACGCACAAGCTGAGCAGCATCATTCGCTTTCTCCGCGACCATCATGAGACCACGGTGCTGCTGATTGAACACGATATGGGAATGGTGATGGAAATTTCGGACAACATTATTGTGCTCGACCACGGGGACGTGATCGCCCAGGGAAAACCGGAGCAGATCCAGCGTGACGAAAAGGTGATTGCCGCCTATCTGGGCACCGAAGAGAGCGAGGTTAACCTGTGAGCGAACCGCTGCTGGAATTTCGGGAGGTCGATGTATTTTACGGCGCGATCCAGGCGCTGAAGCAGGTCTCCCTGCAGGTCAACAAGGGTGAAACCGTGGCGCTGATTGGCGCCAACGGCGCGGGCAAATCCACGCTGCTGATGTCTATCTTTGGTCAACCGCGCATCCGCGGCGGGCAGATCCTCTTTAGCGGAGAGGATATCAGCCATAAATCCACCCACTACGTCGCCGCTGGCGGCATTGCGCAGGCCCCCGAAGGGCGGCGGATCTTCCCGGACATGACGGTAGAAGAGAATCTGCTGATGGGGACAATCCCGATTGGCAGCCAGTTTGCCGCTGAAGATCTGCAAACCATGTTCGAGCTCTTTCCGCGCCTCAAGGAGCGGCGCAGGCAGCGCGCCATGACCATGTCCGGCGGGGAACAGCAGATGCTCGCCATCGCGCGGGCGTTGATGAGCCGTCCCCGGCTGCTGCTTCTCGACGAGCCGAGCCTCGGGCTGGCACCTATTGTCGTAAAGCAGATCTTTCAGACCCTGCGCGAGCTGGCCCGCAGCGGCATGACCATTTTTCTGGTTGAGCAGAATGCACATCATGCCCTGAAACTCTCAGACCGGGGGTATGTGATGGTGAACGGACAGATCCGCCTGAGCGGCAGCGGCGCAGAGCTGCTGGGGGACCCTGAGGTCAGGAAAGCTTATCTGGGCGGAGCGTGATGCTATAAATGGAGAACCGCCCGAAGGCGGTCAGCATAAGAGTATCGATCAGTGATGGGTTAGCTGCCCATCGCTGTGATGCGGGCCCAGCCTGCCCGCTTCTTTCAGGATTTCTTCAATGAGTTCTTCAAGGCACTCTTTGCCATGACGATCGCAAACAAGGTGAACCTGACGAGAAATCTCTTGTGTCTCCATGCCGTCGCACAGTGCGGCTTTCAGCATGACAGAGGCCCAGCGTTTCGCTTCAGAGTGATTCAGCATAACCCCTCCTGATGATGTTGCCTCTCTAAGCGTAGCTTAACGCGCCGTCTAAAGCCGGATAATCTGTAAGGGTGAATTTCAGGCACAAAAAAACCACCTTTCGGTGGTTTCACGACACTGCTTATTGCTTTGATTATTTTGCTTTTTCCCATGGTAGCCGGAGTGGGACTTGAACCCACACAGCGCGAACGCCGAGGGATTTATATCGCGAAATTTTATTTAATTATCAGCCACATATGGTAACCCTTGGCTATTGATTCATAATTTTTACACCAGATGAATGAGCAAATTGTGATTATAAGAAAGTACTAATGACAAAGCATTTATTCGACCACGCGCCATTATGGGCTGTCGGGGGGCGAAGGATCAAATCCTCTCAGGCCGATTAAGATATTCATTAAAAAAATAGCGGTAACCTTTAGAGTTTAACTCTATTGCCGCGATAAATACGGCGTGAATGTCTGTCGTCCCTGGCATGGTTACCTCATAAAATTACTGTGTATATATGCAGCATCATCAAATATGAGGCTCGATCAAGTCCTGATGCAGTGCTACACTTCCCAACTTTCGGATTGGACTGATTTTCAAAAAATAACCTCACTTGATAACGGGGCCTTACGATGCTGTTTAGCTCATCAGTATTCATTTTTTTATTCTTGCCAGTGTCTTTTTTTGGCTATTTTTTACTCAACAACCGCAGACTCATAATCGCCGGGAAGTGCTGGCTTGTCGCATGCAGTTTGTTTTTTTATGGGTACTGGGATGTAAACTATCTGCCGTTGCTCCTTGGGTCTATCTTTTTCAACTTCATGGTCGGTGGAGCGGTTTCGCCATTCACTCAGGGAGTCAGGCTTGGCATTTCACGAAAAATGCTTCTCGCTATTGCCATAACAATAAACCTTGCATTCCTTGGGTATTATAAATATACAAACTTTTTTATCGAACATAGAAACGACCTTACCGCATTAGAACTTACTTTTAAAAATATTGTTCTACCTCTTGGAATAAGTTTTTATACATTTACACAGATAGCCTTTCTTGTTGATAGTTTTCGTGGACAGGCCAAAGAGTATGACTTTATCAATTATGCTCTTTTCGTAACATTTTTCCCACACCTTATCGCAGGCCCCATTCTTCATCATAAAGAAATGATGACTCAGTTTAAGTCAAAATGGACTTGGGCAATTCGCTATCGAAATATTTTCATGGGCCTGTTTATTTTCAGTATCGGCCTTTTTAAAAAAGTTATTATCGCAGATAATTTTGCAGTATATGCCGATGCAGGATTTGCACCTGGAGCACATCACGATTTCTTGAGCTCATGGGCTACAAGCCTGTCTTATACGTTCCAGCTTTATTTTGATTTCAGTGGCTACTGCGACATGGCTATTGGCGCAGCACTTCTTTTTAATATATGGTTGCCATTAAACTTCAACTCACCCTACAAATCTCTTGATATTCAGGATTTCTGGCGGCGCTGGCACATCACTCTCGGCCGCTATCTTCGTGACTATATTTACATTCCTCTTGGAGGAAACCGCTGCTCTAACCATAGGGTTTACCTTAACCTCTTTATTACGTTTGTGCTTGGTGGACTATGGCATGGGGCGAGCTGGATGTTTGTCATTTGGGGAGCGATGCATGGGGGTGCACTAGTTGCCCACCGGTGGTGGAAAAAGCGCGGCTACTGCATGCCAAAACCACTTGCATGGCTCGTTACGTTTATGTTTGTGAACGTTGCATGGGTATTCTTCCGTGCTCATTCTTTAGGTGATGCCAGACATATTCCTGTCTCTTATACACATCTGACGCTGCCGACGACTAGTCGAGTGTAG
>CAMKZP010000149.1 GCA_946477805.1 uncultured Enterobacter sp. | reverse complement strand
TCTATCCGGCTATTCCGTGGTTTCACCGGCTGAGTTCGTCGACGGCGGTGAGGCGGTGAACGACATTCGCCGCAGCGATTTCAAAACCGGCGCGGGCGTCGGCGTGCGCTGGCAGTCTCCGGTCGGGCCCATCAAGCTCGATTTCGCCGTTCCGGTGGGTGACAAAGACGAACACGGATTACAGTTTTATATCGGTCTGGGGCCTGAATTATGAGTTTATGGAAGAAGATAAGCCTCGGGGTGCTGATTTTTATCGTGCTGCTGCTCGGTACAGCCGCGTTTCTGGTGGGGACCACCACCGGCCTGCACCTGCTGTTTAACGCCGCCAACCGCTGGGTGCCGGGGCTGGAGATTGGCCAGGTGACCGGCGGCTGGCGCGATCTGCGCCTGAAAAATATTCGTTACGAACAGCCCGGCGTGGCGGTTAACGCGGGTGAGTTTCATCTGGCGGTGAAGCTGGGCTGCCTGCGGGACAGCAGGCTGTGCGTCAACGATCTGTCGCTAAAAGATGTCAACGTGGCGATAGATACGGAAAAAATGCCGAAGTCCGCGCCGGTTGAAGAAGAGGACAGCGGCCCGCTAAACCTCTCCACGCCGTACCCGATCGCGCTCTATCGCGTGGCGCTGGATAACGTCAATATCAAAATCGACGACACGACGGTGTCGGTGATGGACTTCACCTCCGGCCTGCGCTGGCAGGAGAAAAACCTCACCCTGACGCCAACCTCGCTGCAGGGGCTGCTGATCGCGCTGCCAAAAGTGGCCGACGTGGCGCAGGAGGAGATCGTCGAGCCGAAGATCCAAAACCCGCAGCCGGACGAAAAGCCGCTGGGCGAAACGCTTAACGAACTCTTCTCGAAACCGGTTTTACCGGAGATGACGGACGTGCATCTGCCGCTCAACCTGAATATCGAAGAGTTTAAAGGGGAGCAGCTGCGCCTGACGGGCGATACCGATCTGACGGTCTACAGCATGCTGCTTAAAGTCAGCAGCATCGACGGCAATATGAAGCTCGACGCGCTGGATATCGACTCCAGCCAGGGCTCGGTTAACGCATCGGGCAACGCGCTGCTGCGCGACAGCTGGCCGGTGGATATTACCCTCAACAGCGCCCTCAACGTTGAACCGCTCAAGGGCGAAAAGGTGAAGCTGAAGGTTGGCGGTGCGCTGCGCGATAAGCTGGAGTTCGGCGTTAACCTCTCCGGCCCGGTGGATATGGTCCTGCGCGGGCAAACCCGGCTGGCGGAAGCGGGCCTGCCGATCAATCTGGAGCTTGTCAGCAAGCAGCTGTACTGGCCGTTCACCGGCGAAAAACAGTTCCAGGCCGATGACCTGAAGCTGAAGCTGAGCGGCAAGATGACGGATTACACGCTGTCATTCCGCACGGCGGTGAAGGGGCAGGGGGTACCGCCCGCGACCATCACTCTGGATGCCAAAGGCAATGAGCAGCAGGTTAACCTCGACAAGCTGACCGTCGCGGCGCTGGAAGGGAAAACCGAGCTGACCGCGCTGCTCGACTGGCAGCAGGCGATCAGCTGGCGCGGCGAGCTGAAGCTTACGGGCATCAACACCGCCAAAGAGGTGCCGGAGTGGCCATCAAAACTCGACGGCCTGATCAAAACCCGCGGCAGCCTGTACGGCGGTACGTGGCAGATGGACGTGCCGGAAATCAAGCTGACCGGTAACGTGAAGCAGAATAAGGTTAAGGTTGAAGGCTCGGTCAAAGGGAACAGCTATCTGCAGTGGACGATCCCGGGCCTGCACGTGGCGCTGGGCCGCAACACGGCGGATATCAAAGGCGAGCTGGGGGTGACGGATCTCGATCTGGACGCCACCATCGACGCGCCGAATCTGGACAATGCCCTGCCGGGGCTTGGCGGCACCGCGAAAGGCCTGGTGAAGGTGCGCGGCACGGTAGACGCGCCGCAGCTGCTGGCGGATATTACCGCCAACGGCCTGCGCTGGCAGGCGTTGTCCATCGCCCGCGTGCGCGTTCAGGGGGATGTGAAATCCACCGATCAGATCGGCGGTAGCCTGAACCTGCGCGTAGAGCGCATCTCCCAGCCGGACGTGAACGTCAACCTGGTGACGCTGGAGGCCAAAGGCAACGAGAAGCAGCACGACCTCCAGCTGCGCGTGCAGGGTGAGCCGGTCTCAGGACAGCTCCATCTGGCGGGCAGCTTCGACCGCAAGGAACAGCGCTGGAGAGGCACGCTGGACAATACCCGCTTCAGCACGCCGGTGGGGCCGCTGGCGCTATCGCGTTCTATTGCGCTGGACTACCGCAACGCCGAACAAAAAATCAGCATTGGGCCACACTGCTGGACGAACCCCAATGCCGAACTGTGCGTGCCGCAGACTATCGATGCGGGCGCACAAGGGCGTGCGCAGGTTAACCTCAACCGCTTCGACCTGGCGATGCTGAAGCCGTTTATGCCGGAAACCACCCAGGCCAGCGGCGTCTTCAGCGGTAAAGCGGACGTGGCGTGGGACACCACCAAAGAGGGGCTGCCGCAGGGCAGCGTGACGCTTTCCGGGCGAAACGTGAAGGTGACGCAGGACGTCAACGACGCGCCGCTTCCGCTGGCGTTTGAGACCCTGAACCTGAGCGCCGACCTGCATAACAACCGCGCCGAGCTGGGGTGGCTGATCCGCCTGACCAATAACGGTCAGCTTGACGGCCAGGTGCAAATTACCGACCCGCAGGGGCGGCGCAACCTGGGCGGTAGCGTCAATATCCGCAACGTTAACCTGGCGATGGTCAACCCTATTTTCTCCCGCGGGGAAAAAGCCGAGGGAATACTCAGCGCTAACCTGCGCCTGGCCGGCGATGCGCAAAACCCGCAGCTCTTCGGCCAGATGCAGCTGAATGGCCTTGATATCGACGGAAACTTCATGCCGTTCGATATGCAGCCGAGCCAGATTGCGATGAACTTCAACGGCAGAAGCTCAACGCTCGCCGGTGTCGTACGCACGCAGCAGGGGCAAATCAACCTCAGCGGCGACGCCGACTGGAGCCAGCTGGATAACTGGCGCGCCCGCGTTGCGGCGAAGGGCAGCCGGGTACGTATCACCGTTCCGCCTATGGTGCGGCTGGACGTTTCGCCGGACGTGGTCTTTGAGGCGACGCCAAGCCTGTTTACCCTTGACGGGCGCGTAGACGTGCCCTGGGCGCGCATCGTGGTCCACGACGTGCCGGAAAGCGCCGTCGGCGTTTCCAGCGACGAGGTGATGCTCGATAACAATCTTCAGCCCGTTGAGCAGCAAAGTGCGGGCATACCGATCAACAGTAACCTTATCGTGCACGTGGGGAATAACGTCCGCCTGGATGCATTCGGGCTGAAGGCGAGGCTCACGGGGGATCTGAAAGTCGCGCAGGATAAACAGGGGCTTGGCCTGAACGGACAAATCACGATCCCTGAGGGGCGCTTCCACGCCTACGGTCAGGATCTGATTGTGCGTAAAGGCGAACTGCTGTTCTCTGGCCCACCGGACCAGCCGATACTGAATATCGAGGCCATTCGTAACCCTGAAGCCACTGAAAACGACGTAATTGCGGGCGTTCGCGTAACCGGCTCCGCTGATGAACCGAGGGCGGAAATCTTCTCCGACCCGGCAATGTCCCAGCAGGATGCGTTATCCTACCTGCTGCGCGGGCAGGGGCTGGAGAGCGGTCAAAGCGACAGCGCGGCGATGACCTCAATGTTAGTCGGCCTGGGGGTTGCACAAAGTGGTCAGGTTGTGGGTAAAATCGGCGAGACGTTCGGCGTAAGCAATCTTGCGCTGGACACCCAGGGCGTGGGTGACTCTTCGCAGGTGGTGGTCAGCGGCTATGTGCTGCCGGGTCTGCAGGTAAAATATGGCGTGGGGATCTTTGACTCATTAGCCACACTCACGCTACGCTATCGCCTGATGCCTAAGCTATATCTGGAAGCGGTGTCTGGCATAGATCAGGCGCTCGATGTGCTCTATCAGTTTGAGTTCTAGCAATGCGAATATTTGTCTACGGTAGTTTACGCACGAAGCAGGGCAACAGTCACTGGATGACCAACGCCCAGTTGATGGGTAATTACAATATTGAGAACTACCAGTTGTACAGTCTGGGCCACTATCCAGGCGCGGTTCCAGGTGAAGGAACGGTACAGGGTGAAGTTTATCGTATTGATAATGCCACGCTTGCCGAACTGGATGCCTTGCGCACCAGAGGCGGTGAATACGCACGCCAGTTGATCCAGACCCCGTACGGAAGTGCATGGATGTACGTGTACCAGCGTTCGGTCGAAGGGTTAACGCGGATTGAAAGCGGTAACTGGTTAGACAGAGACCAGTACTGATAAACGACAGCGCCACCGAAAGGTGGCGTTGTTTTTTGCGCCTCTTGCCGGACGGCGATACTCACCAGACACAAAAAAGCCCCGACTCGCGGGGCCTTAATCAACAGCAGTAAGCATTACTTCTTAGCAGCGCGCTCGAAGGAGGCAACGATTTCGGCTTTCGCCGCTTCAGCGTTGTCCCAGCCGTCAACTTTAACCCACTTGCCTTTTTCGAGGTCTTTGTAGTGCTCGAAGAAGTGAGTGATCTGCGCTTTCAGCAGCTCTGGCAGGTCGTTCACATCTTTGATGTGATCATACTCTTTGCTCAGCTTGGTGTGCGGAACCGCAACCAGCTTCGCATCTTCACCGGCTTCGTCGGTCATCTTCAGCACGCCAACCGGACGGCAGCGAATGACGGCGCCTGGCTGCAGCGGGTATGGCGTTGGGACCAGAACGTCAACCGGGTCACCGTCCAGGGACAGGGTGTGGTTGATGTAGCCGTAGTTGCACGGATAGAACATTGCGGTAGACATGAAACGGTCAACAAACAGCGCACCGGTGTCTTTGTCGATTTCATATTTGATTGGATCTGCGTTGGCCGGAATTTCGATAACAACGTAGATGTCTTCTGGCAGTTCTTTACCCGCAGGGACGTTGAGTAAGCTCATGTCTGTGTCCTTAAATTGGATGGTAAACAAGTGGCAGGTATTATAGCCAACTGGCGCTGAATGTCTCCGCCTGTTTTCGCCTTCTCTCCTCGTTAGACCCACTTTTCAGACCGATACCATGACAGGAAAATCCATAAACTCAGCTGCATTTTAAATGCGAAAATGAAAGCGATTACAAACTTGTGATTAACGTTTCATTCACTTTTCTGAAGTGTGATGTAACGCAATTCGTTACATATATCATTGGCTATAGTCATTTCGCAGAACACCTTTTAACCAACAATAAACACCCCTACGAGGACGTTCATATGTGGAAGCGCTTACTTCTTGTCACAGCAGTTTCGGCAGCCATGTCGTCTATGGCGATGGCCGCACCTTTAACCGTAGGTTTTTCGCAGGTCGGCTCTGAATCCGGCTGGCGTGCGGCTGAGACCAGCGTTGCGAAAAGCGAGGCCGAAAAACGCGGTATCACGCTAAAAATCGCCGATGGTCAGCAAAAACAGGAAAACCAGATCAAAGCGGTGCGCTCCTTTATTGCCCAGGGCGTGGACGCCATCTTCATTGCGCCGGTCGTGGCAACGGGCTGGGAGCCGGTGCTGAAGGAAGCGAAAGACGCTGAAATTCCGGTCTTCCTGCTCGATCGTTCCATCGATGTAAAAGACAAATCTCTCTATATGACCACCGTCACCGCCAATAACGTGCTTGAAGGCCAGCTGATTGGCGACTGGCTGATAAAACAGGTCGACGGCAAGCCGTGCAACGTCGTTGAGCTGCAGGGAACCGTCGGCGCGAGCGTGGCTATCGATCGTAAGAAAGGTTTCGCTGAGGCCATCGCGAAAGCGCCAAACATCAAGATTATCCGCTCTCAGTCCGGCGACTTTACCCGCAGCAAGGGCAAAGAGGTCATGGAGAGCTTTATCAAAGCTGAAAACAACGGCAAGAACATCTGCATGGTTTACGCCCACAACGACGACATGGTCATCGGCGCCATCCAGGCCATCAAAGAGGCGGGCCTGAAGCCGGGCAAAGACATCCTTACCGGCTCTATCGACGGCGTGCCTGATATCTATAAAGCAATGATCGACGGTGAAGCCAATGCCAGCGTTGAGCTGACGCCAAACATGGCCGGCCCGGCCTTTGACGCGCTGGAGAAATTCAAAAAAGACGGCACGCTGCCTGAGAAAGTAACGGTCACCAAATCCACGCTCTACCTGCCGGATACGGCGAAAGAAGAGTTAGAGAAGAAGAAAAATATGGGCTACTAAGCCCCTCACCCTAGCCCTCTCCCCTCCGGGGAGAGGGAAAAGGGCGGTTTGGGCAGAAAATTAAAGACTGGCACGAACAGTCCCCTCTCCCCTCCGGGGAGAGGGTCAGGGTGAGGGGGAACCATGACCACAGAACAACATCAGGAAATCCTCCGCACAGAGGGCTTAAGCAAATTCTTTCCCGGCGTGAAGGCGCTGGATAACGTCGATTTCAGCCTGCGCCGGGGCGAGATTATGGCGCTGCTGGGCGAGAACGGCGCGGGGAAATCGACGCTGATCAAAGCCCTCACCGGGGTTTACCACGCCGATCGCGGCACCATCTGGCTGGAAGGCAACGCCATTTCACCCAAAAACACGGCGCATGCCCAACAGCTGGGGATAGGCACCGTCTACCAGGAGGTGAACCTGCTGCCAAATATGTCGGTGGCGGATAACCTGTTTATTGGCCGCGAGCCGCGTCGCTTTGGCCTGCTGCGCCGCAAGGAGATGGAGGCGCGCGCCACCAGGCTGATGGAATCGTACGGCTTCTCCCTTGACGTCCGCGAGCCGCTGAACCGCTTTTCCGTGGCGATGCAGCAGATTGTCGCCATCTGTCGCGCCATCGATCTCTCTGCGAAGGTGCTGATCCTCGATGAACCCACCGCCAGCCTCGATACCCAGGAAGTGGAGATGCTGTTTACCCTGATGCGCCAGCTGCGCGACCAGGGGGTGAGCCTGATCTTCGTCACCCACTTCCTCGATCAGGTCTACGAGGTGAGCGATCGCATCACCGTGCTGCGCAACGGCAGCTTCGTCGGCTGCCGCGAAACCCGCGAGCTGCCGCAGATTGAGCTGGTCAAAATGATGCTCGGCCGTGAGCTGGAGACCAACGCGCTCCAGCGCGCAGGCCGCACGTTGTTAAGCGATAAACCGATCGCCGCGTTCAGCGATTACGGCAAAAAAGGGGTCATCGCCCCGTTCAATCTGCAGGTCCGCCCCGGGGAGATCGTCGGTCTGGCGGGGCTGCTGGGCTCTGGCCGTACCGAAACCGCCGAAGTGATCTTCGGGATAAAGCCTGCCGACAGCGGCAGCGCGCTGATCAAGGGCAAACCGCACGCGCTGCGATCGCCGCATCAGGCCTCGTGCCTGGGCGTCGGCTTCTGCCCGGAGGACCGGAAAACGGACGGCATCATCGCCGCCGCCTCGGTGCGGGAGCGCGGAACAGCCGATTGAGTTTCTCTCCGGCGGCAACCAGCAGAAGGTGCTGCTCTCGCGCTGGCTGCTGACAAAACCCCAGTTCCTGATCCTCGACGAGCCAACGCGCGGAATTGACGTGGGCGCGCACGCCGAAATTATTCGCCTGATCGAAACGCTCTGTGCCGACGGGCTGGCGCTGCTGGTTATCTCGTCCGAGCTGGAGGAGCTGGTGGGGTATGCCGACCGCGTCATCATCATGCGCGATCGCAAGCAGGTGGCCGAAATTCCGCTGGATGCGCTTTCCGTTCCGGCAATCATGAATGCCATCGCGGCGTAAGGAGTAAATCGTGATGCCCCGTTCACTTTCGCACACCGGCGAGCCAAAGCGCCGCTTCAGCTGGCCGACCGGTACGCCGCAAATCATCGCGCTGCTGCTGGTTCTGCTGGTGGATAGCCTGGTTGCGCCGCACTTTTTCCAGATTACCGTACAGGATGGCCGCCTGTTTGGCAGCCCGATAGACATCTTAAACCGCGCGGCGCCGGTCGCGCTGCTGGCGATAGGCATGACGCTGGTGATTGCCACCGGCGGCATTGACCTTTCCGTCGGCGCGGTGATGGCCATTGCCGGAGCCACTGCCGCCTCCATGACCTGTCTCTTATA
>CAMKZP010000148.1 GCA_946477805.1 uncultured Enterobacter sp. | reverse complement strand
GGGGAACAGTAACGAAATTGTCAGAAATAACTTCATACGCTTCATGAATATATCCTTTGCTGCGCTGAGGACGAGAGTAAATCCACCGCGCCACGCGCTTCGCACATCATATCCATGTACCACGCCTGGCCCCTTGTGTCGCCAGTGTACATAATCCCGCGCACAATATAAACGCCATCCGTTGCGATGCTTGCAGGCTGCGCCGTGGTGCCTCTGAGCGTGATATTGCCGTCAGTATTCTGGTCGGTGATGCGACCACCAGCCATCGCGATATCGTTGTTCGACAGCGCGGTGCGGAATACCGAAGCCTGATCCAGTTGAATGAGCCCGTTAACCCGGATGTTGGGGTTAATCAGCGCGCGGACGTTAACGCCGTTGCCGATAGTCTGCTGAGGCATGCCTATAAGCCCGGTGACGCTGTTGAGCACAATCGCGTCGTGAACATACTCGTTATTCGCCACCATCTGGCGCTGACCGTCCACGAACTGCCATGTTGCGCCACATTGTCCGGCCACGTTATCCATAAGATGCCGTGTCATGCCGAACAGCACCCGGCCCCGGGGAAAAACGGTAGCAGGCATTTCAGGTGTCAGTCCTTCGGTAGCGCCTTTGCCCTCGAAGTCTTTCATCAGCGCGCGGTTCACGTCTGCGACCGTGTAACCGGCAGCCAGCGTCTGCGAGGTTATGCTGGTGGCAAAAGCCAGATCCGTATCGGCTGCCTGAATCAGGACGTAGGAATCAATGGGGCTGTCTTTACCGGTGACCGAGTAGCGAATTTCTCCGCTGAAAATCAGCCCGTAGTTCCGGCCATCACTCTGGCCCACGTCCGCCGCGTCGACTTCGCGCACGGTCCCGACATCGCTTGCCGACACCTCCGGCGCGATTCCGTCGTAACCGGCAATCAGCCGCACCTTAGAAAACTCCTGCCCGGTGATGCGGTTCACCGTATCAGCTGACAGGTTGTAAATTTTGAACGTTCCAACCCGTGACGCGCTGCTGATGTTGAACCAGTCGATCGTAAAGGTCACTTTAAAATCGCTGAGCTCGATACCCTGCCCGTTCTCGTCCACGAGCTGCAGCTCGAAATGTCTCATCCAGTTCTGTGACATGCTTACTCCGTTGATACCAGTAAATGACTGCGGCCGCCCAGGTCGGTTTTCGTCGGATAATCCTGTGTACTGTCGTCACAGACCACCACCAGCTTAAAGCCGAGCCCCATATAGGCGTACTGCGCCAGCAGGTCCGCGCCCGTGACGAGAGGAATACCGGATATTACCGGCTCCCCTCTGTCGTTCTGCAGGTCCATAATCCAGTACAGATCGCGCCAGGTGATGCTAATCCGCCAGGTGGTCCCCGCAAGGATGATGCTGAATTGCTGGTTATCCGCTGTCAGCGGGATTTCCTGAATTGCCATTAGCCGAGCCCCAGTAATGACGCCGCATTACCCGTGATGCTTTTCAGCAGCGAGGTATTTGGCGGCTTTGTGGTTTTGGTGCCGGTATTGAGTACCGCCGACGTGCTGGACCCGTCCTTCATGTTGGTTTTATCCGCAACGGTGATCTGCTGCGTCTGCGATATAAGAACCTCTCTCAGCGTGAGGACGGCAGATAATACGTTTTCGGTCGTCTTGTCTGTCGTCACTTCCAGCGCACGGATCAGCATGTTGCTGTACAGCCGCTTACCAGTCACCACATCGAAAGGAATACGGCTCGCCTGCAGGTCAAGAATCTCCTGATACGTCTGCTGGGGACTCAGGCCCAGTAAGCTGGTGGCCGTCAGATTGCTGGCAAAATCCAGCAACGCTCCGCCACCAGCGAAACCGACCTCCATCACCACTTCGGACGGCTTTTTGTAGGCATGGTCGGCGATGGCGGCCCCGACCTCGACAGGGTGCTCGGTTATCTCCAGCGTATCGGTATGCTTCTCAGAAACCACCACGCTGGGGACGATCATCCCGATTTTTCGGGTCTGCTGTTGAAAGAGAGTTGAGAGAAAATCCATTAGCCCACCTTCGTTTGATTGCCACGCATGACCTGAGCGTTTGCCGACTGCTGGCGGCGTTCAACTTCTGAACCCACCTGTCGCGGATCACCACCACCGTAAATGTGATAGGTGTTCTGCTGCTGTACCTGCGCACCCTTTCCGGGCATGTTACTCAACACTTTAGGAATGTAGTTGCGTGTTTCCTGCGGCATCAGGGCCATTCCGTGCTTCTGCACGTTCCCGATCCCCCAGTTGTATGAGGCCAGCGCCTTGCTCAGGTCACCACCGTTAGCTTTCAGCAGCTGTGAGAGATATTTAGCGGCTGCCTGAGCGGCCTTTTCAGGATCGAATACGTCGTTCCCGCGCAACCCCATATCACGCGCGGTACCGTCCATAAACTGAAACAGCCCTTTAGCGCCAGCACCTGAAACAGCAAACTGATTACCGCCCGATTCCGTGATGGCCACACTGCGCAGCAAACCTTCCGGAAGCCGATAGAGCTGTTCCAGGCTGGTGAGCATCGGTTGCATCCAGCCAAGCAGTTCAGAGCCTGCTTTTGTTGGCTGCGGCTGCTTAACCCCTGCAAGAGGTAAGCCGCTCGCATCTGTGGGGGTTAATGCTGCCGCCTCTGCAGTCGGGAACATTCCATCAGCAATTTGCTTAATACCCTCTGCAATTTTGCCGAGCACTCCGGTACTTCGGCCGTGATATTCAGCAGCCTCTTTCCGTGATTTTTCCTGCGTGCCGTTCAGCTCATCAATCTGTGGGTCGCGCTGGTCGTCATGAATCCCGCGGTCCTCTCCAGCCTCGCTACCAAACAGCCAGCCTTTGAAGGTTTTACCGACATTGCGCGGATCAAATCCCAGCTTGTCGTTCAACCATTCCGCCGTCTGGTTAGCACTGTCCGTCACTTCTGGCATTGCAGACGGTTTATCACTCCCCTGATTCAGCAGCTGCTTGCCAACGCTGGCCGCATCAGCCCAGCGACCGTCTTTAATGGCGTTCAGCAGGTCGGCGATCATATTCAGCATCCTGCTGAACTCGCTCATCTGGTCGATGAAGTTGCTGAAATCCCACTTCAGGGACCACGATTTGGGGTCAATATTGAGCAGTTTCGCCAGCGCTTTCGCCAGATCGTTAACGGTCCCCTGCAGGTCATGGACCATTTTTAGCGCGGCGTCGACTTCCGGTTTCCACTTGCCCCAGTCAATCAGGCTCTGGCCGCCTTCCTTCCAGGTCTTATAATCCTCCCAAAGAAGGGCAATACCCGCCGCCAGCGCGGTAATAAGGCCGACAGGTGACATCCAGAACGTGCTGTTCAGAATGCGTAGCGCAATCGTCAGCGCGCCAAACAGCGAGATCAGCTCCCGCGTTTGCTTGTCGAGTGATTTCCACCAGGTAATAAGGTCTGATGTCCCCTCGATGAGCCGGAAGAATAGCCGTCCGATAATGTCCCCGAGCGCCAGAATGCCTTTTATGGCTTTCGTCAGGGTCTGCTCGATACGCGGGAAGTTATCCAGGATATGACGGCGCAGCGTGTCCAGCGAACCCGTCAGGCCACCAGCAAGATTAGAGCCGATTTTGTCACGGGCCATGCCTGCCATCGCGCCGAACTCGCGCAGGGAGGTCATGAATTTGTTGGAGCTTCTGGCCGCCTCGTCAGCATTGAAGCCGATAGCCTTCGCCATTGCGCTGTACTGCCCGGAGAAACCGCCAACACCCCGGCGCATCGCCATGAGGGTATTTTCGTCAATGCCCAGCATCTGCGCATACTGGTTAGCCCGGTAGTACGGCATGCTGCTGAGCTTCTGGCCGACACCGGTAAAGATAGCGGCCATGTCGCGCATGTTACCGCTGGCGTCACGGGTCTGTACGCCCAGGCGGTTCAGGAAGCCTTCCGCACCGGGATTGTTTCGAACAAACCGGGAGAGGCTTTCCAGAGAGGAGCGCGCCGCGTCCACGCTGCCGCCCACCTGCGAAACCGCATAGCCAATAGACTGAATCCCCTGAACCGTCGCGCCGGTGCGCTGTGACGCCCAGTAGAGATTATCCAGACCGGAGGCGATCTTAGCCGTAAAGGCCACCACGGTAAGCGCGGCACCTTCGACGGCCAGCCCCATTTTGATGGCGTTTGCGGTCGTACCGGCGAGGACTGAATCGAACTTTTCCGCGCCTGCTTCGTCGATATCGAAACCGAGCGAGACGAGGAAATCTTTAATAGTCTCAGCGTTCATTATCCTCTCTCCATTTCTCTATACGGCGCTGGTTGTCAGCCTTAACGGCCAGGTGGTCATTCATCAGCGCGATATCGCACAGATCGACAGATCCATCCTTCAGCGCGTAATAAGGGATTAACCCGGCGTCAACCGGGTCAAGGAGATAAGACAGCCCGTCAGGCAGGCTGTTGAGGGTTAGCCCTGAGGCTGGTCCGCCGTCGCGCTGGTAGGGCTCACGGGCAAAAAATTTCCCAGCGAATCGGCGACCACCCGCGCCACCAGCTGCAGCATGGTTAGCAGGTCGATATCATCGAACATCAGCTGACCGCTGTTAAATACCGGCGTCCATCCGTCCATGTGCTTACGTGACACCACGGCCAGGCACGGATGAATAATCGCGTTGGTGTCTTCTTCGGTCAGGGAAGACAGTTCCTCAGCGATACGCGGGAGCAGGGTTTCAAACACCGGTTTCAGTTGATCGAATTTCACGGTGTCGATTTTGCCGTCGGCAGGCAGCAGGGAGCGAATGCTCCCGAAATCTGACATCATGCCCGCCAGCACCGGCAGCAGTTTGCGGGTCACTTTCAGCTGGTCAAAAACGCTGAGTTTTGCCACGCGATAATCGTGACCTTTGATTGAGCATTCCATCTGTTAAAACTCTCCGAGAACCTGGTCGATTTTGCCGCAGTCAAACACCCAGGGCATCGTATTACCGGCCTTAGCGTTGGCGTTATCCGGCTGTTTCTGGAACGCCACGCTGCGCGCCGTGATGATGTCTCCGCTCACCTTGTTACGGATCACAATGACGTTGTTCCCCCAGGTGCCTGAGGACTGACTCTGGGCGTTGTACGCCAGCGACAGCTTTTTGTTTGTCGGTGAGGTCTTCAGCAGGTTGACGGTAACAGTGCCGCTTTTGTCCGCGTGCAGGCTGTGCATCACTTCGCCGTCAGCACCGATAGTCATGGTGTTTTTGGGGCCGCCCATTGCAACGGTGATCCCCTCCTCTGAACTGGCGGAACCATAGCCCAGATCAATCTCACCGGTCGGGCCGGAAAGGGACGCCGTGACGTCCATAAAAGAATACGTAGCCATTCATGTTCTCCTTAGCGAACGACGTTGATCTGAACATCAGCGAAATGAACCGCACCCGCCAGCTTACAGGCCACCTGAATAACCGGTGCCTTACGTGCTTCACGGTCAGCCTGCGCCTGCTCGGAAATCGGCTGCGCGTAGACGTAATAGCCTTTTGTCAGCGTATCGCCGGAATCCAGCTGTCCGATAGGGCCACCGTTCCAGACACCAGCCGCCACCAGCCCGTTCGTTACCGACTGATCCATTGATTTCTCAACATTGGAAAGGAGGCGCGTCACACCCGCGTCAGTCTGTGGGACTTTGGTTGTGCTGGTGTAGAGCAGGTTATACAGGTTGGTCTGTACGTAGTTCTGCAGCCAGTCGAGCCCGTGGCGCTCATCGAAGAAATCACCGCTGGACATGACGCCCTGCTGAAGGATTGCCGTATCGTTCTCGTAATACACGTAGACGTTACAGTTTTTGGCATCCAGCGCCGCCGCCTGATTGGTGGTCAGGGTTTCATACGTGATCCCCGGCTCCTGCTTGAATTTCAGGGTAATGGTGGTATTGCTGCCGTTGAAATTCACCGTAAACGCGCGGCCAAACGCAGACAGCGCGGCGTACTTGCTGCTGGTGGAATACTGCACGAAGGTGCGGCTATATTTTGCCGTCTTCAGCTTATAGGCCAGATCGGTTGTGGAGGTCGTGTTAACCGCTTCCGGGTCCTGAGTGGTAATCGCCAGAATACGACTGAGGCTGGAAGCCTCGATGGCGGCGGCCACGCTCAGCCAGTCGGCATCGTCGATGTCTTCATCGTCTGCCACAGCCAGACCGTACCAGCTCGTGTAATTCAGTACGGCGTTCACGGCCTGCAGCAGCGTTTCCGCCGAACCGCTTTCAGCCGATGCCAGCGTTTTCGCCCAGCGGCCGACATAGACCTGCTGAGGCTTCGGTGATTGCGAGAAATACACGGTAGCAGCTTCATATTCCGGGCTATCCACGCCGAAATCAGAGCCGATATCCTCTACAGAAGAATAAAGGCGAAGGCGCTCAGTGACCGGGATAACCGTTGAGCTCCCGAGGATGAGCAGCGAACCAAAGTTTCGACCAGTAGCCGCACGCGGCCCAATGATCACGTCGACATTAACGACGTTCGATACAGGTAATCCCTGCGGCATAATTTAGTCTCCGAAAAATGAGACGGACGCATCTTGCAGCGTCCGGACGTTGTAGGTACGAATGTTTTTGCGGGACAGCGTGACAGTGAGGTCGTAGCGCCTTACCCACTGCTTATTGATGAGCTCTGGCAGGTTGTAGATAGTCCCGGCATCCACCAGCGAAAGCCCCGAGCGGTTCAGTTCGGCGTTGTTCTGCTCGACGAATATCCCCGCGCGGAAAGTTGATGCAGTGTTGGCCCCCAGAGGGCCGTAAAAGCAGCAAATCACCGTGACCTGTTCCCATATCCATTGCTCGGACTGTTCTTCCGAAACCTGAACATCGGACTGGCTTAACGGCTGGGGAACGGTAGTGATACCGAAGCCGCACCACGTTACCCCGTTGTTGGGGATCTGTGGCTGCGGGTCAGTCCATCGGGGGAAAACAAGCGTTGCCGGCAAGCCAGAAACACCTCGTATCCAGCGGCTGATTTCGCGCTCCAGCGCCTCGTCATAGTTCGGGTTTGCCCCGACAGGCGTAAGATAACCGCGCGCGGTGCTGTCGTTACTCAACTGGCGTCCCTCCGTTAAAGTCCACCAGCTCACAATGCGCCTGGACGAATCCGGCACCGTAACGGGTGTACGGGTCAACGAACGTCACGCGGTAGTCCCGGCCGCTGTAGGTGACGATATCGGCATCCAGACGCGGGGAGCTGTCTGAACCGGGCTGGCCCTGGGTTAATCTGAACTGCGTCACGATGAGGATCGCGCCGCTGATGTTCTGGCCTGCCTCCATTCGCCTGGCTTCCAGAGAACGGTCAACCGTCACCACGCCAGAGAACGGGATATCCTGAGCGGTGTTTTTTGTGAAATTATCCTCATCCACCGTCTGAACCTGACGGTGACACACCAGGCTGGTGTCCATGAAGTCGGGATCAAGAAGAACATCGCTCACATCGAGAAGAGGCATTATTTTTTCCTCACGACGTAGTTAATTGAGCGCAGCAGGTATCCGTGGGCATACAGCGGCTTGTCGCCGGGAATGCCTTCGGCCCTTCTGCGTTCGAGGGTTTTCTCAGAAAGCGGGTGCAGCCGGTCGCCAGCACCGATAACGGCTTTTGCAGCGTCACGGGCAATCTGTCCGGCGCTTTCCAGCTCACGCATTGCCGCTTCAGTCTGCCCCTCCAGCGCGGCGGTTGCCGCTGCCTTGAGGTGTGCGGTGGTTCTGGGTTTTGAATCCTCGATCCCCATATCCAGAAAAGGACGCGGGGGGAGCGTGACCGTTGTACCGTCGATTTCCACCGTTGCGCCCGTCGAGTGGAGGTAGCCCAGTTCCGCGTTATTAATCGGAGAGCCATCCTCACGCCCTGCCTTGTCCTCAGGTATTCCCACAAGCACATCCATTCCGGATAGCTGCCGGAGGGATTCCAGAACGGCCACGGCATTATCAGCGCGAACCGTTAACCCGCTTTTCATAGCAGCTGCCTGCCACCAGCGCCGAACATCGACCACCACCAGTAGAACTCGCGCCCGTAGGCGGTGCTGTTCCAGAAACCTGCATCCGGATTGATTACCCCGGACACGTCATAGCTCACTGAAACCTTATCCACGGACTTAGAGGACACGACACCTGCCGCGCCGTTGCTATTCACACCACCAGCGGCAGGTGTCCTGTCTCTTATACAC
>CAMKZP010000147.1 GCA_946477805.1 uncultured Enterobacter sp. | reverse complement strand
CTATTATGGAACTGATGAACAAGCTGGCGAAAGCACCGCAGGAGGGCGAGCAGGATCGTGCCTTAATGCGCGAAGCCCTGCTGGCTGTTGTTCGCATGCTGAACCCGTTCACGCCGCACGCCAGCTTCACCCTGTGGCAGGAGCTGAAAGGCGAAGGCGATATCGACAACGCGCCGTGGCCGGTGGCTGATGAATCCGCTATGGTGGAAAACACCACGCTGGTCGTCGTGCAGGTCAACGGTAAAGTGCGCGGAAAAATCACCGTCGCGGTTGATGCGACGGAAGAACAGGTCCGTGAGCGCGCAGGTCAGGAACCTCTGGTCGCGAAATATCTTGATGGCGTTACCGTGCGTAAAGTGATCTACGTACCGGGTAAACTGCTGAATCTGGTCGTTGGCTAAGCGCGGGAGGAAACGTGCGACAACTGGCAACAATACTCTTATCTCTGGCGGTGCTTGTCACCGCTGGCTGCGGCTGGCACCTGCGTAACAGCACGGCGGTGCCTGCGCAGATGAAAACGATGATCTTCGACTCATCGGATCCGAATGGTCCGCTCAGCCGGGCAATTCGCAACCAGCTTCGCCTGAACGACGTTGAGTTGATTGAAAAAGGCACCCTGCGTCAGGATATCCCGTCATTCCGTGTCTTAAGCTCAGCGCTGGCGAAAGATACCGCGTCCATCTTCCAGGATGGTCGTACGGCGGAATACCAGATGGTGTTGACGGTGAATGCGGCCGTACTGCTTCCGGGCAAAGATATTTACCCGATCAATACGAAAGTCTACCGCTCGTTCTTTGATAACCCGCAAACGGCGCTGGCAAAAGATGCCGAGCAGCAGATTATCATCAACGAAATGTATGACAAGGCAGCGGAACAGCTGATCCGTAAGCTGCCGGCCATTGCCGCATCGACGAGGCAAGGCTCTGACATCATCGACGCGCCGGATGCCGCAGCGCCGACCATGTCAACGTCAATGGGTAACTGATGATCAGGTTGTATCCTGAACAACTCCGCGCGCAGCTCAGTGAAGGGCTGCGCGCGGCGTATCTGCTCCTCGGTAACGATCCGCTGTTGCTGCAGGAAAGTCTTGATGCCGTCCGCCATGCGGCTGCGGCTCAGGGCTTTGATGAACACCACACGTTTCAGATCGATAACAGCACCGACTGGAATACGCTGTTTTCACTCTGCCAGGCCATGAGCCTGTTCGCTTCGCGTCAGACTATTCAGATCCTGCTGCCGGAAAACGGCCCCAATGCGGCCATTAACGAACAGCTGGCCACGCTGGTCAGTCTGTTACACAACGATCTCCTGCTGATTGTCCGTGGCAACAAACTCACCAAAGCGCAGGAAAACGCGGCGTGGTTTACCCAGCTTACAGCCAACGCTGTACAGGTCACCTGCCAGACGCCTGAACAGGCGCATCTGCCAAAGTGGGTTGCAGCGCGCGCAAAACAGCATAACCTGCAGCTGGATGACGCGGCGAATCAGCTGTTGTGCTACTGCTACGAAGGCAATTTGCTGGCGCTGGCGCAGGCGCTGGATCGTTTGTCTCTGCTGTGGCCGGACGGCAAGCTGACGCTGCCGCGCGTTGAGCAGGCGGTAAATGATGCCGCGCACTTCACCCCGTTCCACTGGGTCGATGCTCTGCTGTCGGCCAAAAGCAAACGTGCCCTGCATATCCTGCAGCAGCTGCGTCTTGAGGGCAGTGAACCGGTGATACTGCTCCGTACGCTTCAGCGCGAGCTATTGCTGCTGATTAATCTCAAGCGCCAGTCTGCCAGCACGCCGCTGCGTTCACTGTTCGACAAACATCGGGTGTGGCAAAACCGCAGGGCCATGACCACCGAGGCGATCAACCGCCTCAGTCATGAACAGCTGCGTCAGGCCGTACAGCTGCTGATGCACGCCGAGCTGACGCTCAAACACGATTACGGTCAGCCGATCTGGGCGGAGCTGGAAAGTCTTTCTCTGCTGCTCTGCCATAAGGCGCTGGCAGACGTTTTTATCGATGGATAATATGCACTCTTTACAGGCACTGTATGGCGGTACATTCGACCCGGTACATTACGGCCACCTGAAGCCCGTTGAAATTCTGGCGAATCTGATTGGCCTGCGGCGTGTGACCGTCATGCCCAATAACGTCCCGCCCCACCGTCCTCAGCCTGAGGCCTCCAGCGAGCAGCGCAAAGAGATGCTCGCCCTGGCCATCGCGGATAAACCGCTTTTCACCCTTGATGAGCGGGAGCTGCGCCGGGATACGCCGTCCTGGACTTCGCAAACGCTTAAGGAGTGGCGAGCCGAACAGGGGCCGGACAAACCGCTGGCCTTTATCATCGGCCAGGATTCCCTGCTCAACTTCCCCAGTTGGCATCAGTATGAAACCATTCTGGATAACAGCCACCTTCTGGTTTGTCGGCGTCCGGGCTATCCGCTCACCATGCGCGAAGCGCAGTATCAGCAGTGGCTTGAAGATCGCCTCACGGACAACGTTGAAGACCTGCACGGTCAGCCTGCCGGGAAAATTTATCTGGCAGAGACGCCGTGGTTTGATATATCAGCAACCCTGATCCGCGAACGTCTCCAACAGGGTCTACCCTGTGACGAACTGCTTCCCGCGTCGGTGCTGGCGTATATCCACGCGCACGGGCTGTACCAGAAAAGCGCCGAAGAGCCCTCCTGACGCGCGAAATTATCTGTTAATGATTATCCTGCCTTGACAGGGTAAGCCATACTGATATCCTCCGCTGCCAGACTTTCCCGCCGATCATTGCTTTACAGAAATTGTTTTACAAAAATGGCGATGCAATCTCAGGCGGAGGGTGGGATGATACCCGCCTTCAAAAGCCCGGCCGGTGACATTTGTCCCGACACAGGCGTCAGTTCAGGTATACTGTCTGGCCACGAATTCATAGTTATATAATCTTATTCACCCCAGGGGGAAAACTTGCAGGGTAAAGCACTCCAGGATTTTGTTATCGACAAAATTGATGACCTGAAAGGTCAGGACATCATCGCCATCGACGTTAAGGGTAAATCCAGCATCACCGATTGCATGATTATTTGCACCGGAACCTCTACTCGCCATGTTGTTTCGATTGCCAACCATGTGGTTCAGGAATCGCGTGCAGCTGGGCTGTTACCGCTTGGCGTTGAAGGCGAAGCGACTGCTGACTGGGTTGTTGTCGATCTCGGCGATGTGATTGTCCATGTCCTGCAGGAAGAGAGCCGTCGCCTGTATGAGCTGGAAAAACTCTGGGGTTAATGCGTGAAGCTGCAGCTTGTCGCCGTCGGCACCAGGATGCCGGACTGGGTACAAACCGGTTTCACCGAGTATCTGCGCCGTTTCCCGAAAGATATGCCGTTCGAACTGGTGGAGATCCCAGCAGGCAAGCGCGGCAAGAACGCGGATATCAAACGTATTCTTGAAAAAGAGGGAGAGCTGATGCTGGCCGCCGCAGGCAAAAACCGCATCGTGACCCTCGATATTCCAGGCAAACCCTGGGATACGCCGCAGCTGGCGCACGAACTGGAGCGCTGGAAGCAGGACGGTCGCGACGTCAGTCTGTTGATTGGCGGACCAGAAGGGTTATCCCCCGCCTGCAAAGCGGCAGCAGAACAAAGTTGGTCCCTCTCCGCGCTGACGCTCCCCCACCCGCTCGTTCGGGTTCTGGTGGCAGAAAGCCTGTATCGCGCGTGGAGCATTACGACCAACCACCCATATCACCGCGAGTAGTGAATGACCAGGGTAGATTAAGCAGCGGATGAAACTACAGAATTCTTTTCGCGACTATACGGCTGAGTCCGCGCTGTTTGTGCGCAGGGCGCTGGTCGCCTTTACGGGGATTTTGCTGCTGACCGGCGTGCTGATCGCCAACCTCTATAATCTGCAAATTGTCCGCTATACCGATTACCAGACGCGTTCAAACGAAAACCGCATTAAGCTGGTGCCCATCGCGCCCAGCCGCGGCATTATTTACGACCGTAACGGCACCCCGCTGGCGTTAAACCGCACCATCTATCAAATCGAGATGATGCCGGAGAAGGTCGATAACGTGCAGGATACGCTGGATGCGCTAAAAAGCGTTGTCGACCTCAACGATGACGATATCGCTGCCTTCAAAAAGGAGCGGGCCCGTTCACACCGCTTTACCTCCATTCCAGTAAAAACCAACCTGACGGAAGTCCAGGTTGCGCGTTTTGCGGTCAACCAGTACCGGTTCCCCGGCGTCGAAGTCAAAGGCTATAAGCGCCGCTTCTACCCTTACGGTTCCGCGTTGACGCACGTGATCGGCTACGTTTCCAAAATTAACGACAAAGACGTCGACCGCCTTGATAAAGACGGCAAGCTGGCCAACTACGCCGCAACGCACGACATCGGTAAGCTGGGAATCGAACGCTATTATGAAGATGTCCTGCACGGACAAACCGGCTATGAAGAGGTTGAAGTTAACAACCGCGGCCGGGTTATTCGTCAGCTGAAAGAGGTCCCGCCGCAGGCCGGTCATGACGTCTATCTGACGCTCGACCTCAAGCTGCAGCAGTACATCGAGACCCTGCTGGCCGGCAGCCGTGCCGCCGTCATCGTTACCGACCCGCGCAGCGGCGGTATTCTGGCGATGGTCTCTATGCCAAGCTACGATCCCAACCTCTTCGTGGACGGGATTTCCAGCAAAGACTATTCCGGCCTGCTCAACGACCCTAACACCCCGCTGGTGAACCGTGCTACTCAGGGCGTTTACCCGCCTGCGTCAACGGTTAAACCGTACGTGGCCGTTTCTGCGCTAAGCGCGGGCGTGATCAACCGCAATACCAGCCTGTTTGACCCGGGATGGTGGCAGTTGCCGGGGTCCGAAAAACGTTACCGCGACTGGAAGAAGTGGGGCCACGGTCATCTGAACGTGACCAAATCGCTGGAAGAGTCTGCCGATACCTTCTTCTATCAGGTCGCCTACGACATGGGTATTGACCGCCTCTCGGCGTGGATGAGCAAATTCGGTTACGGGCATTACACGGGTATCGATCTCGCGGAAGAACGCTCGGGCAACATGCCAACCCGCGAGTGGAAGCTGAAGCGCTTTAAAAAACCCTGGTACCAGGGCGATACCATTCCCGTTGGGATCGGCCAGGGCTACTGGACCGCAACGCCGCTGCAGATGAACAAAGCGATGATGATCCTCATCAACGATGGTGTGGTGAAGGTTCCCCACCTGCTGCAAAGTACGGTTGAAGACGGCAAAAAAGTTCCGTGGGTTCAGCCGCATGAAGCGCCGGTGGGCGATATTCACTCCGGCTATTGGGAAATTGCGAAAGACGGAATGTACGGCGTCGCAAACCGCCCTAACGGGACGGCGCATAAATACTTCGCCGGCGCGCCATATAAAGTGGCCGCCAAGTCGGGTACCGCTCAGGTCTTTGGTCTGAAAGCGAATGAAACCTATAACGCGCATAAAATTGCTGAACGCCTGCGTGACCACAAGCTCATGACGGCGTTTGCCCCTTATGACAACCCGCAGGTTGCGGTGGCGATGATCCTCGAAAACGGCGGCGCTGGCCCGGCCGTGGGCACCATCATGCGCCAAATCCTCGACCACATCATGCTGGGCGACAACAACACCGAACTGCCTGCTGAAAACCCGGCAGCCGCTGCGGCGGAGGACCAATAATCATGACGGATAATCCGAATAAAAAATCGCTGTGGGACAAAATCCACATCGACCCGGCTATGCTGCTGATCCTGCTGGCTCTGCTGGTTTACAGCGCTCTGGTTATCTGGAGCGCCAGCGGTCAGGACATCGGCATGATGGAGCGTAAGATCGGCCAGATCGCCATGGGCCTGGTCATCATGGTGGTGATGGCGCAGATCCCGCCGCGCGTGTATGAAGGCTGGGCGCCCTATCTCTACATTTTTTGTATCGTGCTGCTGGTGGCAGTCGATGCCTTTGGTGCCATCTCCAAGGGGGCACAGCGCTGGCTCGACCTGGGCATTGTCCGCTTCCAGCCGTCGGAAATTGCCAAAATTGCCGTCCCGCTGATGGTCGCGCGCTTTATCAACCGTGACGTCTGCCCGCCTTCGCTAAAAAACACGGCGATCGCACTGGTGCTGATTTTCCTGCCAACCCTGCTGGTCGCGGCGCAGCCTGACCTGGGGACCTCAATTCTGATCGCGCTGTCCGGACTGTTCGTCTTGTTCTTGTCGGGTCTGAGCTGGCGGTTAATCGGCATTGCGGTTGTGCTGGTGGCGGCCTTTATCCCGATCCTCTGGTTCTTCCTGATGCATGATTACCAGCGCCAGCGCGTCATGATGCTGCTGGATCCGGAAACCGATCCGCTGGGCGCGGGCTATCACATTATCCAGTCGAAAATTGCCATTGGCTCCGGCGGCCTGCGCGGTAAAGGCTGGCTGCACGGAACGCAATCGCAGCTAGAATTCTTACCAGAACGCCATACCGACTTTATCTTTGCGGTGCTGGCTGAAGAGCTAGGCCTGGTGGGCATCTTGATCCTGCTGGCGCTCTACGTGCTGCTGATCATGCGCGGGCTCTATATCGCCGCGCGAGCGCAGACCACCTTTGGCCGCGTGATGGCGGGTGGGCTGATGCTGATTTTATTCGTTTATGTCTTCGTAAATATTGGTATGGTGAGTGGTATTCTGCCGGTTGTAGGCGTGCCGCTGCCGCTGGTCAGTTACGGGGGCTCGGCACTGATCGTGTTGATGGCCGGGTTTGGTATCGTCATGTCGATCCATACCCACAGAAAAATGTTGTCAAAAAGCGTATAAAAATAAGGGGATCGCAATGCGTAAGCAGTGGCTGGGGATCTGCATCGCAGCAAGTTTACTTGCAGCCTGTACGAGTGATGATGGTCAGCAACAGGCAACCGTCGCGCCGCCGCAGCCTGCGGTCTGTAACGGCCCGATTGTTGAAATCAGCGGAGCCGATCCAATTTATGAACCGCTGAACGCTACGGCGAACCAGGACTACCAACGGGACGGTAAAAGCTACAAAATCGTTCAGGATCCTTCCCGCTTCAGCCAGGCAGGCTTTGCCGCTATTTATGATGCGGAGCCGGGTAGCAACCTGACGGCCTCAGGCGAGACCTTCGATCCCATGCAGATCACGGCCGCTCACCCAACGCTGCCGATCCCAAGCTACGCGCGCGTCACGAACCTGGCGAACGGCCGCATGATCGTGGTACGCATCAACGACCGTGGCCCGTACGGGAATGACCGCGTCATCTCCCTGTCGCGCGCGGCGGCCGACCGCCTGAACACCTCGAATAACACGAAGGTGCGCATCGACCCGATTATCGTGGCGCAGGACGGAACGCTTTCCGGTCCTGGAACAGCCTGTACCACCGTGGCGAAACAAACCTACGCCCTGCCCGCGCGTCCGGACCTGAGCGGCGGCATGGGCGGCGCGTCAATGCCCGCGGAGCCTGCCCAGCCGCAGGGTGAAGTGCGCGCCATCAGCAACGATACGCTGCAAAGCGACGACAGCACGGGCGCACCGGTAAAGAGCAGCGGGTTCCTTGGCGCGCCAACAACATTAGCCTCGGGTGTGCTTGAAGGCAGCGAGCCTGCCCCGGCACCCGTCGTGGCTGCCCCTGTCACGCAGCCTGCCCCGGTCAGCGCTCCTGCCGCCACGCCAGTCGCACCGGTCGCCGCACCTGCAGCAGCAGGCGGTAGCTATGTGGTTCAGGTGGGCGCCGTCAGCGATCGGGCTCGCGCGCAGCAGTACCAGCAGCGCTTAAGCCAGCAGTTTGGCGTGCCGGGCCGCGTTGAGCAAAACGGTGCCGTCTGGCGAATCCAGATGGGGCCTTTTGCAGGAAAAGCGCAGGCAGCTTCCCTGCAGCAGCGTCTGCAAAGCGAAGCGCAGCTACAGTCGTTTATCACTGTTGCGAAGTAATGAATCGGCGGTATCCGAAATGTCAATTTGTGTAAAATACAGTCACACTCTCATGATTAAAGTCGGATGCCTGCCTGTATAGCATTTGCTATAGTAAGGCACTTTTTTTAATTCCATCACGGATGTCGTAGTTCTGACCATGAAGACCACTTTTTCTGCTCGTTTTGTGCAGCGCATGGCGCTGACCACGGCTCTTTGCGCAGCCGCACTCTCTGCAGCCTGTCTCTTATACACATCTCCGAGCCCACGAGACAGGCAGAAA
>CAMKZP010000146.1 GCA_946477805.1 uncultured Enterobacter sp. | reverse complement strand
CGTTGCGCAGGGCGTACCATGCCCAGCAGATGACGGAAATGAAGGCTAAAAAGATCCCGGAACCGTAGCGCCACGCGCTGAAATTCTCCAGCCCGTGACGCAGCTCGGCAACGTTTACGCACACCAGCCCGACGGCGATGCACCCCAGCGCGGGCATCATCTTCGACCACGCCAGCCTGCCGTCCCGATGGCTGTAGAGCAGATTGGCGAACACGGGGATAACCACCGGCAGCGTGCCGATGATCATGGTAGAAACCGGCGCGCCGGTCCGCTGGATGGCGCTTGCCAGGCAGACGTAATAGATGAGGTTGCCCATCATGGTCAGCGCCAGCGCGGTTACCCAGTCCCGGCGGCTGAGCTGGCGCAGACGCGCGCGCCCAAGCCAGGCCAGAGGGAGGGCGATCAGCCCCAGCGCCAGATAACGCCCGGTAGACTGCAGTATCGCCGGGTACTCCGGCACTATCAGAGGGCCGACAAAAATCAGCCCCCACATCAGACCTGCAAGCAGGGCATACAACACGCCGCTAATCATTTTTCCACCCACATTGATTTACTCTGCATTCAGTCTAGGAGGGCAAAACGCGCGCGTATTGTATGAGGTTGCGCATTAGCGCCGCGTGACCTGCTTCTGATAACGCACGGGCGTAATGCCGTAGCGGCGGGTAAAAGCGCGGGTTAAGTGGGACTGATCGGTGAGCCCGGCTGCGGCAGCCACTTCGGCGGCGGGCATGCCGTGGGTGAGGAACGCTTTGGCGCGCCACAGGCGGATCGCCATCAGCATCTGATGCGGCGTCACGTGGAAGTGGGCCTTAAACTGGCGCTGGAAATGGTACGGGCTAAGCGAGACGACGTTTGCCAGCTCGTCCAGCGTCAGGGGGTGCATATAGTTGTCGTGCAGATAGTCGCGCACGCGCTCAAACCGGTGCGCGCCTTCCTGGATCACCGGGGCGTGATGGGCTAACGGCCGGAACGTTTCGATCAGATCCAGCAGTAACCCCTTTTGCGCCAGCGGGTCGTTGGTGTGCCACAGGCCGTAAATCAGCTGACCGATTTGCTGCGAGCGCAGCGGATCGTAGCGGGTGACGTCGCTAAACCACCAGTGCCGCAGGCCGGTGACCTCTTCCAGCAGGTCGGGTTCGATATAGACCATCCGGTAGCGCCAGCCGTCAACGGTTGCGGACTCCCCGGTGTGGATCTCGTCCGGGTTCATGGTGACCACGGATTTCTCAGGGGCGAGATGCTGGGTGCCGCGATAGCGGAAGCGTTCGGCACCGGTTTCGATGGTGCCGATACCGAAGGCTTCATGGGTGTGAGGCTCAAAGGCGTAGTCTGAGATATGGGCGTGATAAAGCTCCAGGCCGGGCAGCTGCGCCAGATGGCGAAAGCGCGCGCTGTCTCTCTCGTCAATGAACTGTTCCGGTACGCCTTGCACGGTGAGCCTCCTCGTGGGTCATCGCTTTATTATCAGAGATGACCCGAGGGGATGCCACAAAAAATAACCAATCCGTAACAATTACAGGAGGGCTTTGACGCTCTCCGCCAGCGGCGTCGTCGGGCGGCCAATCAGCCTGCTCAGGGTACGGCTGTCGTCGAACAGGCCGCCTTTGGCGGCGCCGGTGTCGGAATCGGCCAGCATATCCGCCAGCCCGGCAGGCAGGCCGACGCCCTTCAGCGCGGCGGCAAAATCGGCCTCGCTCAGGTTCTGATAAGCCACCGGCTTACCGCTCTGCCTGCTTAGCTCCGCGGCCAGCTCGCTCAGCGTCCAGGCGCTGTCGCCCGCCAGCTCGTACACGTTGCCCGCGTGACCTTCCTCAGAAACCACTTTGGCCGCCGCTGCCGCGTAATCCGCGCGGGTCGCCGCGGCAATTTTGCCTTCTCCTGCGGCACCGATAAACACGCCGTGCTCCAGCGCAGGCGGCGCGCTCGCCAGATAGTTTTCGGTATACCAGCCGTTGCGCAGCAGGGCGTAAGGCACGCCGGACTCTGCCAGCGCTTTCTCGGTCTGGACGTGCTCGACGTGCAGGCCCAGCGGGGATGTATCCGCATGCAGCAGGCTGGTATAGGCGATAAACTTCACGCCAGCGGCTTTGGCGGCGTTAATCACGTTCTGGTGCTGTGCGGCGCGCTGGCCCACTTCGCTGGAGGAGATCAGCAGCAGTTTATCCACGCCGTTCAGCGCGGCGATAAACGCGGCTTCGTCGGTGTAATCCGCCTGACGTACCACAACGCCCTGTTGGCGTAATGCTTCAGCTTTCGCCGGATTACGCACAATGGCGACAATCTGGCCCGCAGGAACGGTTTTTAACAGTGCTTCAATAACGTGCTGGCCTAGCTGGCCGGTGGCGCCGGTAATGGCGATCATGATGGATCTCCTTCGTGTTTGTCTGGTGTTGTGGCACACTAGCACCATCACTAACTTTTAGTAAGTACGCACAAAAAGGTAAGTATGAAAACAACGAAACCGACGCTCAGCGAGCAACTGCGCGATGGGAATCTCTTCGCGGAACAGTGTCCTTCACGAGACGTGCTCAAGCACGTCACCAGCCGCTGGGGCGTGCTGATCCTGGTCGCCTTGCGCCAGGGCACGCATCGCTTTAGCGACCTGCGTCGCAAGATGGGCGGCGTGAGCGAGAAGATGCTGGCCCAGTCTTTACAGGCGCTGGAGCAGGACGGGTTTGTCGATCGCGTTTCGTATCCGGTTGTCCCGCCGCACGTAGAGTATAGCCTGACGCCGCTGGGCGTTGAGGTGAGCGAGAAGGTTGCCGCGCTGGCAGACTGGATAGAGCTGAATACGCCGCAGGTGATGGCGAAGCGGGATGAACGTGCGGCGTAAAAAGCCGGGTATATGCGACCTGATGCCCTCACCCTGGCCCTCAACTCACTGGGAGAGGGAACAAACATTAAAAACGGCAACGTGCGTTGCCGTTTTGCTTTTACCGGCTCAAATCCACCTGATAAATCGCGAACCCGATATCATCGGTCGCGACCTGCTTCATCGGATACTGCGCCTTATCCTTGATAAACGCGGCGGCTTTCTCGGACGGTGAGGTTTCAAAGCGAACATCCAGCTTCGTATCGCTGTGGATGGGCGCCAGACGCCAGTTGTTATCCACGCCCGGATGAATCGCGCCCGCTTTTTTCGATTCCGCGCTAATCCATGCCGCCAGCACCGAGCGGTTCTCGTCCGGTGAGGCAAAGGCGATATGGCTGTCGCCCGTTCCGGCAAACTTACCGCCGTAGGCGCGATAGTTATTGGTCACCACCAGGAAGGTGGCGTTCGGGTCTATCGCCTTGCCGTTGAAGGTCAGGTTTTTGATGCGTTCTGCCTGCGGATTAACGGCCTGGCACTCGCCGTCATACTTCGCGGGCTGGGTGACGTCAATCTGATACTCCACGCCGTCGATCACGTCGAAGTTATAGGTGCGGAACCCGTCCCAGTCGATCAGCGACTGCGGCTTGCCGCTGTTCGGGTCGATCCGGTTGAACTGCCCGGCGGAACACTCCAGCCACTCCTTCACCTCTTTGCCCGTCGCTTTCACCACCACCAGCGTGTTCGGATAGAGGTACAAATCGGCGGCGTTACGGAAGGTCAGCTGGCCTTTTTCGACCTCAACGTAGCTGGCCGGATCGTTCTTGCGCCCGCCCACCTTGAACGGCGCGGCGGCAGACAGCACCGGCAGTTTTGCCAGGTCCGGATCGCCCTGAATAAAGTGTTCTGCGTAGGCCTTCTGCGCCATATTGACCACCTGTACGGTCGGGTCATCCTGCACCAGCGCCAGGAAGCTGTACATATTGTCGGCAGAGTTGCCGATCGGCTTGCTCACAAATTCACGCGTTGCGTCGTGGTCATGCTTCAGCACGTCGACCAGCTTTTTATCTTCAGCCGCGAGGGATTTTTTCGCCGCCGCGTCGTAGATCGGGCGCGCCTGCGCCGTAGACTGTGTCACCTTCCAGCTGCCGCCGTCGTTATTCAGCACCAGATCCACGACGCCCAGATGGTCGCCCCACATGCCCGGCATCACCGCCGGCACGCCGTTGAGCGTTCCTTTCGCTATATCCGCCCCTTTAATGGCGGCGAAATCTTTGCCCGGGAAGACCGCGTGGGCGTGGCCAAACAGGATCGCGTCAACGCCCGGCACTTCGCTCAGGTAGTAGACCGAGTTTTCGGCCATCGCCTGATAAGGGTCCGCAGAGAGGCCGGAGTGGGCAACCACGACCACCAGATCTGCGCCTTTCTCGCGCATCTCCGGCACGTATTTGCGCGCGGTTTCGGTGATGTCGTTGACGGTCACTTTCCCGTCAAGGTTGGCTTTGTCCCACGTCAGGATCTGCGGCGGCACAAAGCCGATATAGCCAATCTTCAGCGTCTGCTTTTTACCTTCGCTGTCGATAACGTCGGTTTCTTTAATCAGGTAAGGGGTGAACAGCGGCTTTTGGGTCTTAACGTCGATGATATTGGCGTTAACGTACGGGAATTTCGCCCCGGCCAGCGCATCGTGCAGGTAGGTCAGGCCGTAGTTAAACTCGTGGTTTCCCAGGTTGCCGACGGTGTAGTCGAGGGTGTTCATTGCCTTATAAACGGGATGGATCTCACCTTTTTTCAGCCCCTTCGCCGCCATGTAATCGCCGAGCGGGCTGCCCTGGATGAGGTCCCCGTTATCCACCAGCACGCTGTTTTTTACTTCAGCGCGGGCGGCGTTGATCAAACTTGCCGTGCGTACCAGCCCGAATTTTTCGGTGGGCGCATCTTTGTAGTAATCGAAGTCCATCATGTTGCTGTGCAGGTCGGTGGTTTCGAGTATGCGAAGATCCACCGTCGCCGCCTGAACGCTTGCCGCAATCAGCGTCGCCAGGAGCGTTGCGCTAAACTTAATCATCTGAGGAGTCCTTTTTTCGAACCGGGCCACAAAAGAATATGTATCTATAGCGTGTTGCTTACAGAAGTGTGAATCCTGCCAGAAAAATGCCTATTTAAACCGGAATTGCTTCACAGATAGCGGAATTGTGTACATTACGATATAACTAAAACAATAGGTTATGACCACTGCGTAAACTAAGAGGTGGAGAATGTTAGAGAAGATTTGTCAGCTCGCACGGGATGCGGGTGATGCGATTATGCAGGTGTACGACGGTACAAAGCCGATGGACGTCGTCAGCAAAGCCGACGACTCTCCGGTCACGGCGGCGGATATCGCGGCGCACGGCGTGATCCTGAAAGGGCTGCAGGCGTTAACGCCGGACATTCCCGTGCTTTCAGAAGAGGCACCGCAAAGCTGGGACGAGCGCCAGCACTGGCAGCGTTACTGGCTGGTGGACCCGCTGGACGGCACCAAAGAGTTCATCAAGCGCAACGGCGAATTCACGGTCAATATCGCCCTGATTGAGAACGGAAAAGCGGTGCTGGGCGTGGTCTACGCGCCGGTGATGAAGGTGATGTACAGTGCCGCCGAAGGTAAAGCGTGGAAAGAGGAGTGCGGCGTGCGCAAGCAGATCCAGGTCCGCGACGCGCGCCCGCCGCTGGTGGTCATCAGCCGCTCCCACAGCGACAGCGAGCTGCAGGAGTACCTGCAGCAGCTGGGCGAGCACCAGACGACCTCGATTGGTTCATCGCTCAAGTTCTGCCTGGTGGCGGAAGGGCAGGCGCAGCTTTATCCGCGCTTTGGGCCGACCAACGTCTGGGATACCGCCGCAGGTCATGCGGTTGCCGCCGCCGCGGGCGCGCACGTACATGACTGGCAGGGCAAGCCGCTGGACTATACCCCGCGCGAATCCTTCCTCAACCCCGGCTTCCGCGTCTCGCTTTACTGAGCCAGCAGCTTGTGCAGCAGGGCGACCACCTGCTGCACCTCATCCTGGGTCAACGCCCCGTCTTTGGCCCACTGTACGCGTCCCTCTTTGTCGAGCACCACGATCGCAGAACTCTCTTCTTCCAGCTGCCAGGCCTTTCGCGTTACGCCGTTGCTGTCGACGATAAACTGCGACCACGGGTAGAGCTTTTTATTGCTCTCAAGGCTTGAGCGAACAAACATGCCGGAGCCGGGGATCGCATCGTCGGTGTTAACAATCGTGGTGGTTTGATAGCGGTCATGCGGGAATTTCCCGGTCTTGATCGCCTCCACCAGGGTGGCGTTTTTCTCTTTCGCCGATGTACGGCCCGCAATATGTTGTACAACTCTCACTTTCCCCGCGAGCTGCGCGCTATTCCAGGCTTTGTAGCTAAACTTATCCTTGTCGAGAATCAATTCTCCCCGGTCCGCAATGCCGACCGGCGGTACGCGTTGTCCTTTTTCAATGTTATGAGCGCAAGCCCACAGGGGCAGAAGCAGGAGCGCAGCTGCCAGGGTGTTACGTAGGGTCATGGTGTTTCCTTATTATGAACAGGTGATCCGACCACTTGGTCTTACGCTTTTAAGCATAAATGCGATCGCTGGGCTTTTCCCGCAAGCGCAATGCCAGTTTGCGGGTGAACGCACATATCCATGAAAAAACGACGGCTTATACTGCCCTCCGTCACGCTTTGCAAAGATTATTCTGAATAATTGTAATCAAACGGTAAATAAACTTATGCACACTGGGTAACACCGTAGAACTGGTCTATAGTCATGGGGCATTAAAATTTGCGCTCAGGACAGTCGGGCCGATTGTGGCGCCGCAAGAGCGTATGATTCGCAGGAGAGACAAGAATGAAAATTTTCCAACGCTACAACCCGCTTCAGGTGGCGAAGTACGTGAAGATCCTGTTCCGTGGACGGTTGTACATCAAGGATGTTGGCGCTTTTGAGTTCGATAAGGGCAAAATCCTTATCCCAAAAGTGAAGGACAAACAGCACCTGTCTGTGATGTCCGAGGTCAACCGTCAGGTTCTGCGTCTGCAAACTGAGATGGCTTAACCAACGTGCTATGCAGTAAGTCGTTAAAAAAAAACGGCTCCCCGACGGGAGCCGTTAGTGTTTATGAGGGGCATTACGCCGAGACTTTCTCTTCCGCATCCGGCAGCTTCGGCACCAGCACGGTCGGTTTGCTGTCGATACGCGTCACCAGCAGCTGGTCGATGCGGTAGTTGTCGATATCCACCACCTCAAACTTGTAGCCGGAGAACTTCACCGAGTCGGTACGTTTCGGGATTTTACGCAGCATAAACATCATAAAGCCGCCGATGGTTTCGTAGTTTCCGGACTGCGGGAACTCGTCGATGTCCAGCACGCGCATGACGTCTTCAATCGGCGTACCGCCGTCGATCAGCCACGAGTTCTCGTCACGCTGCACAATCTGCTCTTCCAGGCCCTGGCCGACCAGGTCGCCCATCAGCGTGGTCATCACGTCGTTCAGGGTGATAATACCCACCACCAGCGCGTATTCGTTCATGATGACCGCGAAGTCTTCACCGGCGGTTTTGAAACTTTCCAGCGCTTCTGAGAGCGTCAGGGTGTCCGGCACGATCAGCGTATTGCGGATCTGCACGCCGCTGTTCAGCGCCAGGCTCTGGTTTGCCAGCACGCGGTTCAGCAGGTCTTTGGAGTCCACGTAGCCGATAATGTGGTCGATATCTTCATTACAGACCAGGAACTTAGAGTGCGGATGTTCAGCGACTTTCTGTTTCAGGCTCTGCTCATCCTCGTGCAGATCGAACCAAATCACGTTTTCGCGCCCGGTCATGGACGAGGGTACGGTACGGGATTCGAGTTCAAATACGTTCTCAATCAGCTCGTGCTCCTGCTTGCGCAGCACGCCCGCGAGGGCACCCGCTTCGAAGACCGCATAGATATCATCCGAGGTTATGTCGTCTTTTCGCACCATCGGGATTTTAAACAGGCGGAAAATGCTGTTAGCCAGGCCGTTGAAGAACCATACCAGCGGACGGAACAGGAACAGGCAGAAGCGCATCGGGTTGATGATACGCAAAGCCACGGCTTCGGGCGCAATCATACCGATGCGTTTCGGGGTCAGGTCAGCGAAGAGGATGAACAGGCCAGTCACCAGCGAGAAGGAGAGGATAAAGCTCAGCTGCTCGGAGAGTTCAGGTGAAAAGTAGCGTGAGAAAACGCCGTGGAACACCGGGGAAAACGCGGCATCACCCACGATACCGCCCAGAATGGCGACCGCGTTCAGGCCGATCTGCACCACGGTGAAGAACATGCCCTGTCTCTTATACACATCTCCGAGCCCACGAGACA
>CAMKZP010000145.1 GCA_946477805.1 uncultured Enterobacter sp. | reverse complement strand
CGTCGGCCCCGGCCGCCTGTTGCGCCGGGCGATTGAAAGCGCGGTTGCGTCAGGCAGACCCTGGACGCTTGATCCGGTCGCCGTAGGCGCGCTCGCGTTCCGCACCCGCTTTTGTCATCAAATTCTCTCCCTCAAACCTGCGGCAATCCGCGGCAATGCGTCGGAAATTCTCGCCCTTGCCCGAATGAGCGTGGGCGGGCGCGGGGTAGACACAACCGATACCGCGGCCAGCGCGCTGCCAGCCGCACGGGCGCTGGCGCGCCAGACCAATGCCGTTGTGGCGGTGACGGGAGAAGTGGATTACATCACAGACGGGAAACGCACCCGCGCCGTATCGGGCGGGGATCCGATCATGACCCGCGTGGTGGGCACGGGCTGCGCACTCTCCGCCGTCGTTGCGGCCAGCTGTTCGCTGCCGGGCGACCGTCTGGATAACGTCGCCGCCGCCTGCGGATGGATGAAGCTGGCCGGAACGCGAGCCGCCGCGCAGTCTCGCGGTCCCGGCAGTTTTGCCAGTGCATTTCTCGATGCGCTTTACGCGCTGGAGGACCATGCATGAAGCGCATTAATGCACTTACCATTGCGGGGACCGACCCAAGCGGCGGCGCGGGTATCCAGGCCGACCTCAAAACCTTCTCTGCCCTGGGCGCGTACGGCTGCTCCGTCATTACCGCGCTGGTGGCGCAAAACACGCGCGGCGTGCAGTCGGTCTACCGCATTGAGCCGGATTTTGTTGCCGCGCAGCTGGATTCGGTGTTCAGCGATGTCCGCATCGATACCACCAAAATCGGCATGCTGGCCGAAACGGATATCGTTGAGGCGGTGGCCGAACGCCTCCGGCGCTACCGGGTGCAAAACGTGGTGCTCGATACCGTGATGCTGGCAAAAAGCGGCGATCCGCTGCTCTCTGCTTCCGCCGTTGAAACGCTGCGCAAAAAGCTGCTGCCGCAGGTGGCGCTGATTACGCCCAACCTGCCTGAAGCCGCTGCGTTATTGGGGGCCCCCCATGCGAAAACCGAACGCGAAATGAAAGAGCAGGGACGGGCGCTGCTGGGAATGGGATGCGGAGCGGTGCTGATGAAAGGCGGGCATCTGGATGATGCCGAAAGCCCAGACTGGCTCTTCACCCGCGACGGCGAGCAGCGCTTTACCGCGCCCCGCGTGCAGACTAAAAACACCCACGGCACGGGCTGTACGCTCAGCGCCGCGCTGGCGGCGCTACGCCCCCGGCACTACGGCTGGGAGGAGACGGTGCAGGAAGCGAAGGTCTGGCTCTCGGCTGCGCTGGCTAAAGCCGACACTCTGGACGTCGGTCACGGTATTGGTCCGGTTCATCATTTTCATGCATGGTGGTAACTGAGTATACTGGCAGGAACCACCACGCCTGAGAAAACAGAGATGGAACAAGCGCATACCCGGTTAATCGCTCAGCTGAATGAACGCATTGCCGCAGCCGACAACACGCCGCTGTACCTGAAGTTTGCCGAAACGGTTAAAAATGCGGTGCGCAGCGGCATGCTGGAACACGGCAATATTCTGCCCGGCGAGCGCGACCTCAGCCAGCTAACCGGCGTGTCGCGCATTACCGTGCGTAAAGCGATGCAGGCGCTGGAGGAAGAGGGCGTGGTGACGCGCGCCCGGGGTTACGGCACGCAGATCAACAACATCTTTGAATATTCCCTGAAGGAGGCGCGCGGGTTTTCGCAGCAGGTCGTGCTGCGCGGCCAAAAGCCCAATACGCTGTGGGTCAACAAGCGGGTGGTAAAGTGCCCGGAAGAGGTGGCAAACCACCTGTCAATCCCTCCGGACAGCGAGGTTTTCCTGCTCAAGCGCATCCGTTATGTCGATGACGATGCGGTGTCGATTGAAGAGTCCTGGGTCCCGACCGCGTTAATCCCCGACCCCGATGCGATTGGCGTCTCGCTGTACGACTACTTCCGCAGCCAGAACATCTTCCCGCAGCGCACCCGCTCACGGGTTAGCGCCCGCATGCCGGACAGCGAGTTCCAGGCGCACATTAAGATGGACGAAAAAATACCGGTGCTGGTGATCAAGCAGGTTGCGCTTGACCAGCAGCACCGGCCGATTGAGTACAGCATCAGCTACTGTCGCAGCGATCTATACGTCTTTGTGTGCGAGGAGTAATTCCTCGCGCTCGGGCGCACAGTCGCCGCCGCGGTGGCTGACCACCCAGGCGGCAACCGCATTCCCCAGCAGCACGGCATCTGCCAGCGTCCAGCCCGCAGCCAGCCCGGCGAGCGTGCCGCCCGCGTGGCTGTCGCCTGCGCCAATGGTATCCACCACCGTGGCGGGAAACGCCGGCACAACGCCCGAAGCATCTCCGTTGTACCAGGCGGCACCGTCTTTATCATGTCGCACGATCAGCGCCGCGCCGAAACGCTGCTGCCACGCTGCGCCAAGGTGCTCAGCCTCAACTCCCAGCCTTTCAGCCGCCGTTTCCGCTTCCTGTCGATTGAGCGACACGATTGGCCTGCAGGCCATAATCCGCGCCATCAGCGCATCGGGAATATCCGCAATGCGGGGGCCGAAATCGATGAAGGCCGTCACGTTCTGCAGCCCTTCGAGCCAGCGCGTCAGCAGCTCGCCGGAAGGCGACGAGAGCTGATAGCCGGACAAAGAGACCAGGCTGTTCGGCGGTACGTTAAGCCCGTCAAGCCAGCTCTGCTGCCACTGGTTCTCCACGCCGCTAAAGGACATAAAGGTACGCTCGCCGTCAGGTTCCACCAGCGCCAGGCACCAGCCGTTATCGCCGGAATCGGCCTCCACGGCGCTGTGCAGATCCTGCTTCGCCATCGCGTTGCGGATAATATCCGCCCACACGCCGTGGCCGCCGGGAAGCGCGTTTTGCGCCGAAATGCCGAGCCGTTTTAGGGCGATAGCGATGTTCAGCGCGCAGCCGCCGATATTCACACCCTGCTGCCTGAGTTCAATGTCGCACCCGCGCCAGGGCAGGGCGTAAGCGTCGGCGATGACGTCAATCACCGCCGCGCCCAGCACCGTCACCGGGCGCGTGGCGTGCAGCGTTTTAAGGCGTTGGGCAAACGAACTCATACGCCCTCCCTTTGCTCCCGGTAGTGCAGGAGTTTTTCGCAATAGTGGCTAAAATCGAGCCGGTTAACGGCGTCGAGCTCGGCCTTCAGCGCAGGGTCAATGGCCTGCACGCCGTGCAGCGCGCCGCAGAGGGCCGTTGCCATCGCGCCAATGGTGTCGGTATCCCCGCCCAGATTGGCGCACAGAATGGCGCAGCGGTTGGGATCGGTTCCCGCCAGCTCGACCATCGCAATCGCCGCCGGAACGGACTCAATGGTGCTGGTTCCTGCGCCCACCAGCTGATACACCTGCTCGCTGGCCGATTCTGTGCCGTTTGCCTCACGCACGGTTTTAAGCGCCAGCTCAATACGTGCCGCCAGCGATGCGCTAAAGGTGGTGTTTTTCGCGTCCTGCGCATAGCGGGCGATCCCCGGCAGGGCATCAACGATGTTTTGCCAGCGTTCACCGTCGATGGCGCGCGAAATGGCCCACGCAATCACCACTGCCCCGGCAACGGCGAGGTCCGATTTGTGCGTCGGGCTGGAGGCCAGCGCGACCTGCTCGACAAAATGTTCCAGACGGGTAGCCGGAAGCAGGCAGCCCAGCGGGGAAGCGCGCATCGCCGCCCCGTTGGTGACGCCGTTGTTTTCCAGCTCGCTCACCGGCCTGCCGTCGCGAATCGCATTGAGGGCGATTTTGGAGGTCGGGCCGAGCACGTTCTTATTGAACGCGTCGAAATCCAGCGCCCAGCGCAGAATGTGTTTGCCGATAACGTCCCCGTCGATCTGCCCGTCGCACTCGACGATCGCATCCGCCAGGCAGAGCGCCATCGAGGTGTCGTCGGTGAACTCCGCGCGCTTAAAATAGCAGGCCGCGTTGTTTTCAGCCGGGCCGGGCAGGAAGCGGTCGATCCAGCCGAAGTGCGCCTTGACGCGCTTTCTTGACCACAGCTCCGACGGCATGCCCATCGCATCCCCTAACGCCTGGCCGTAAAGAGCACCGAGAATACGTTCTTGTTTCATTTAACTTCCCCTTGTGTCAGCGCGGTATCGCCATCGACCACCTCAATTGCGGCGATCTCTTTATCCGATTCGCGGAAAAACAGCATAAACAGCACGGCAATCACGGCAATCATGATCCCGCCAAATGTCCACATTCCGGCCCAGTTGAAGGTCAGACCGTTCACCGGCTCTTTGTAAGCGAACATTTTCTCCATCATTACGCCGCCCAGGCGGTATCCCAGCAGGCTACCAAAGCCCTGACAGCACAGCGTAATCAAGCCCTGCGCGGCGGTACGCATGTGCGCCGGCGCTTTTTTATCCACGTAAATGTACGCGGTCACGTAGTAGAAGTCGTAGCTCACGCCGTGCAGCAGAATGCCGAGGAACAGCAGGGCGTAGGTGAAGTACTGGTCCGCGCCGCCGTACACGAAAAAGCCGTAGCGGATGGCGGCGGTGATCAGGCCCAGCAGCAGAACCTTCTTAATACCAAAGCGTTTGGTGAAGAACGGCAGCGCCAGCATAAAGAAGATTTCGGAGAACTGGCCGAGGGTCATCCAGCCGGTGGCGTTTTTCATCCCCACTTCGGTGAGGTAGCCGTTGGCAAAGATGTAGTAAAACGCCAGCGGCATCGCGAACAGGAACGAACAGAAGAAGAACACCAGGAAGTTTCTGTCGCGCAGCAGGATCAGCGCGTCCAGCCCCAGCATGACCTTGAAGTCCAGCTTGCCGGTGCTCTTCGGCGGCGTATTCGGCAGGAACAGGGCGAACACGCCCAGCAGCGCGGAGCTGGCGGCGGTCATCAGCAGCGGGATATTGGTGTCCGAGATGTCGCTATAGCCCATCATCTGCGGCAGGAAACCGCAGGCCAGGCCAGAGGCGATCCAGCCGATAGTGCCCATCACGCGGATGCGCGGGAAATCGGCCTCGACGTCGTCCACGTTGGCGAAGGCAATGCTGTTGGTCAGCGCGATGGTCGGCATATAGGTGAGGGAGTAGGCCAGCAGCAGCGGGAAGAAGGTGCTGAACTGGGTCTGCTGCGCGGCGAAGTACATCAGAATGGCACCGGCAAACATCAGCACCGCCAGCACTTTTTGGGCGGCGAAGAAACGGTCCGTCAGCGAGCCGACCAGAATAGGCGAGAGGATCGCGGCAATGGCGGTACAGGCGTAAGACCAGCCGATTTCCCCGGCGGTAAACCCGCTTTTGCTCAGCCACAGCCACAGCGGCACGAACCAGGCGCCCCAGATAAACCATTCAACAAACATCATGAATGACAGTTGGACTTTCGTTTTCATTGTTTAATCCTGCATGTCAGGGAAGGTACGCCTTTAACATACCATTCAATGATACCTTTTAAATACCTTTAAGGCGATTGTTTGATCAGTGTAACAAAATTGTTGTACATGAAACGAGCCAGCAGATTGTGCTTAAAAAAGTTGCAGACGGTGGAAAATCTGTTAAGTCGGGTCCAGGCTTAGTCTGCCTGCAAAAATGTGGGTTTGGATAACATGCTCCGACTTCACGTCGGGCTTACGGGAGCATCACTATGACTGATATTGCGCAGCTGCTTGGCAAAGACGCCGACGGCCTTTTACAGCATCGTTGTATGACCATTCCAGCCGACCAGCTCTACCTGCCCGGTCACGACTACGTAGACCGCGTAATGATTGATAACAACCGTCCCCCTGCCGTACTGCGAAACATGCAAACGCTCTATAATACCGGGCGCCTGGCGGGTACGGGCTACCTCTCCATTCTGCCGGTTGACCAGGGCGTTGAACACTCTGCGGGGGCATCGTTTGCCGCCAACCCGCTCTATTTCGATCCGAAAAACATCGTTGAGCTGGCGATTGAGGCGGGCTGTAACTGCGTGGCCTCCACCTACGGCGTGCTGGCCTCCGTGTCCCGCCGCTACGCGCACCGCATACCGTTCCTCGTTAAGCTGAACCACAACGAAACCCTGAGCTACCCGACCGAATATGACCAGACCCTCTACGCCAGCGTCGAGCAGGCGTTCAATATGGGCGCGGTGGCGGTCGGGGCGACCATCTATTTCGGCTCTGAGCAGTCGCGTCGTCAAATCGAAGAGATCTCCGCGGCGTTCGAGCGCGCGCACGAGCTGGGGATGGTAACCGTGCTGTGGGCGTATCTGCGCAACAACGCGTTCAAGAAAGACGGCGTGGACTACCACGTTTCTGCTGACCTGACCGGCCAGGCCAACCACCTGGCGGCCACCATCGGCGCGGATATCGTGAAGCAGAAAATGGCCGAAAACAACGGCGGCTACAAGGCGGTGAACTTCGGCTATACCGACGATCGCGTCTACAGCAAGCTGACCAGCGAAAACCCGATCGATCTGGTGCGCTACCAGCTGGCGAACTGCTACATGGGCCGAGCGGGGCTGATTAACTCCGGCGGCGCGGCGGGCGGTGAAACTGACCTGACCGACGCGGTGCGCACGGCGGTGATCAACAAACGCGCGGGCGGCATGGGGCTGATTCTGGGCCGTAAGGCGTTCAAGAAAACCATGGCCGACGGGGTTAAGCTGATTAACGCGGTTCAGGATGTGTATCTGGACAGTAAAGTCACTATTGCGTAAATCTTCGCCCTCGCCCTCACCCTAGCCCTCTCCCGAAGGGAGAGGGAATGTTTTGCTCACTCTGTCCTTAGGGCGCGGTGCAATTACTTCCCCCTCTCCCCTCCGGGGAGAGGGCAGGGGTGAGGGGTTTTATTTCGAAACCCAATTTCATTTCATACAAACCTCCATCCCGATCCACTTCACACTTCCTCCGTCTTTTGTGAAAACTGTCACTCCTTCCCGTGCATATGCCCAAAAAATGGTCGACGCTTAACGGAATTTGTCTAAGGCAGCGGACGAATTTTGCGCTTAAAGTTAGTTTCGAAACAGCTTTTCAAAATACAAGTCGCGTTGAACCTCTGTAGCGTTAAGGACTGATAATGAAAATTGAATCTGTAAACGTCACCGTCTTCCAGTACCCGACGCGTCGGGTCTCCGACGCCGCGGGGCATTCGCATCCGGGGCCGGAAAGCATGGCCAAAATGGCGATGCTGACCCTCACGGCGGACGACGGCACGCAAGGGTATTCGTTCGCGCCGCCGGAAGTGGTGCGCCCGTTCGTGGTCAACACCTTCTTTCGCAAGGTGCTGGTCGGCCAGGACGCCTTCAACCGCGAGCGCATCTGGCAGGATCTGGCGCACTGGCAGCGGGGGAGCGCGCACCAGCTCACCGAGCGCGCGCTGGGCTTCGTGGAGCAGGCGCTGTGGGATCTGATTGGCCGAAAGCTGAACATGCCGGTCTGGAAGCTGCTGGGCGGCTACCGCGACAAGGTTCCGGCCTACGGCAGCACCATGTGCGGGGACGATCTGCCGGGCGGGCTCTCTACGCCGGACGAGTACGCCAGCTTTGCGGAAACGCTGGTGGCGCGCGGGTATAAGGCCATCAAGCTGCACACCTGGATGCCGCCGGTCTCCTTCGCCCCCAACCCGAAGATGGACGTCAAGGCCTGCGCCGCCGTGCGCGAAGCGGTCGGGCCGGATATCGACCTGATGATTGACGGCTACCACTGGTACAGCCGCACCGAAGCGCTCTGGATCGGCAAAGAGCTGGAAAAACTTAACTTCGCCTGGTTCGAGGAGCCGATGGAGGAGGAGAGCATGGCCTCCTACGCCTGGCTGGCGGAAAACCTGTCGATTCCGATTATCGGGCCGGAAAGCCTCGGCGGAAAACACCACAGCCGCGCGGACTGGATCACGGCCGGGGCCTGCGACATCCTGCGCGCCGGAGCCAACGGCGTGGGCGGCATTTCCCCGACGCTGAAGGTGGCGAACCTGGCGGAAGCCTTCGGCATGGACTGCGAGGTGCACGGCAACGGCGCCGCCAGCCAGGCGTAGGAGGCCATGCTCTCCTCCTGCCGCTGGTACGAGCGCGGCCTGCTGCACCCGTTCCTTGACTACGACGAACCGGCGGCGTACCTCAACAGCCTGATCGACCCGATGGACGAACGCGGCATGGTCAGCCTGCCGACCCGTCCGGGGCTGGGCGAAGACATTAATTTTGCATATATCGAAGCCAACACCGTCAGCCACGACCTGTCTCTTATACACATCTCCGAGCCCACGAGACAGGCA
>CAMKZP010000144.1 GCA_946477805.1 uncultured Enterobacter sp. | reverse complement strand
GAGATTTCTGCCTGTCTCGTGGGCTCGGAGATGTGTATAAGAGACAGACATTATCGTTGGGGCGCTGCATGAGCCGCCCCAGCTCAGTGATTACGGTTTCGCCCGCCTCGGCGTGCTGGAGCAGGTGTTTGCCGTCGCGCCGCATCACCCGCTGGCAAACGAGCCGGAGCCGATCAACCGGCGGGCGATCAAAGCGTACCGCGCCATTGTCGTCGGGGACAGCGCCCGCCCGGAATGCGGCGTCTCTTCGCAGCTGCTCGATGAGCAGGAAGCCATCACCGTGTTTGACTTTAAAACCAAGCTGGAGCTGCAAATTAGCGGTCTGGGGTGCGGATATGTCCCGCGCTATCTCGCGCAGCGATATATTGATAGCGGCGCGCTTGTTGAAAAAACGGTGCTTGCGCAAAGCAGTAACGAACCGGTGTGGGTGGGCTGGAATGAACAAACCGCCGGGCTTGCCAGCGCCTGGTGGCGGGATGAAATTTTAGCAAATAGTGCTATCGCCGCTGTTTACACTCAGGTCGACGCCGGTAAATCAACCGGTTAGTGAAATTAATTTATTGATGGCTTTCGCGATCTATTGCCTTTTGTATCAGGATTAGGGCAAAATGCCGCCGCTGCAAACAAATGAATAATCGACGATATAAAAGGCGTCGGTTATTTTTTTTTGCATGTACGAAACGAAACTAAAAATCCAAGAGGCCGGGCTTCGTACCGGATAGATATTTACTAAAATCCGACAGTTGTTGTCGCTGAGGAAGAAAGAAATGGGGCAATTATTCGCTTACGTGGCGGTTATCACCGTAAAGGAGATTAACCATGTCGCATAACGCAACTCCAAAGACCTCTCGCGTGGAATTACGTAAAACGCTTACGTTGATTCCGGTTGTTATGATGGGCCTGGCCTACATGCAACCGATGACGCTGTTCGATACATTCGGTATCGTATCAGGCCTTACTGACGGTCATGTTGCAACGGCGTATGCCTTTGCGCTGGTCGCCATTCTTTTTACAGCGCTGAGCTACGGTAAACTGGTTCGCCGTTTCCCGTCTGCGGGCTCTGCCTACACCTATGCCCAGAAATCCATTAGCCCTGCGGTTGGCTTTATGGTGGGCTGGTCATCTCTGCTGGACTACCTGTTCATGCCGATGATCAACATTCTGCTGGCTAAAATTTACTTCGAAGCGCTGGTGCCTTCCGTTCCGTCATGGATCTTTGTCGTGGCGCTGGTGGCCTTTATGACCATCTCTAACCTGCGCAGCATCAAGACGGTGGCGAACTTCAACACCCTGATCGTTATCCTGCAGATGGGTATTGTGGCGGTTATCGTCGGGATGATCATCTACGGTGTTTCCCACGGTGAAGGCGCAGGTACGCTGACCAGCACCCGTCCGTTCTGGTCTGAAGGTGCGCACGTTGTGCCGATGATCACCGGCGCGACTATCCTGTGCTTCTCATTCCTGGGCTTCGACGGCATCTCTTCTCTCTCTGAAGAGACCAAAGACGCCGAGCGCGTGATCCCGCGTGCAATCTTCCTGACGGCGCTGATTGGCGGCATTATCTTTATCGGTGCCTCCTACTTCCTGCAGCTGTACTTCCCGGATATCTCTCGCTTCAAGGATCCGGACGCATCACAGCCGGAAATCATGCTGTACGTTGCGGGTAAAACCTTCCAGTGGGGCGTGCTGATCTTCTCCAGCGTGACCGTTCTGGCTTCCGGTATGGCGGCGCACGCGGGTGTTTCTCGCCTGATGTACGTGATGGGCCGTGACGGCGTGTTCCCAACCCGCTTCTTTGGTTACGTTCATCCGAAATGGCGTACCCCGGCGTGGAACGTGCTGCTGGTTGGCGCCATTGCGCTGATGGCGATTAAATTCGACCTGGTGACGGCGACCGCGCTGATTAACTTCGGTGCCCTGGTAGCCTTTACCTTCGTTAACCTCTCTGTGATCTCTCAGTTCTGGATCCGTGAGCAGCGCAACAAAACGCTGAAGGACCACTTCAACTATCTGGTGCTGCCGGTGTGTGGTGCCCTGACGGTGGGCGCGCTGTGGATTAACCTGGAAGAGAGCTCAATGGTTCTGGGTCTGATCTGGGGCGCTATCGGCCTGATTTACCTGGCCTGCGTCACCAAAAGCTTCCGCAACCCGGTTCCTCAGTACGAAGACGTCGCGTAATTCCGCGTCGGGTGACGGCTACGCCTTACCCGACCTACAGCACCCGTAAGCCCGCGCCACGGGGCAAAAAAAAGCCGGAGACATCGCCTCCGGCTTTTTTATACTCATCATTCAAACAATTTCCTGCGCGTACTGGAACAGGGCTTTCAGCAACGCCTGTTTCTCGGCATTCCCTTCATACTGGCCATAAAGCATTTCCAGCTCCTGCGCGTAGCCGTGCAGGAATTCCGGCGTAAAAACGTTACGACGGTGCTGCAGCCAGCGCTCCTGCTCTGCTTCATCCAGCGTGCCGGGAAAGTTTCGCGCGCGATAGTTAAATATCAGTTTATCGATACGCTTATCCACGAATGTGATATCCAGCGCAGGCAGGTTACGCGGCTCGGTTTGCAGAACGATGTTCATGGCCGCGCGGTCGGCATCGCTGAAGAAACCGTTATAGAGCTGCGCATCGACGTTTTCTGAAGGCACAAATGGCTCGGCTTCGGCAAAGATAGCGACAACTTTCTCGCGCACCTGCGGGTGGTCGCGCAGCACCTTCAGGTTATCCAGACAGCGCTGGCGATCAATGCCCAGCCGGTCGGCATCTTCAGGGCGCAGCGTATTGGCCTGCGCCAGTACCGGGCATTTATTGATGTGCACCAGCTTGACGGGCACGGCGGGCAGGTCGCCGAGCTCATTTTTTGGGGTGTAGAGCCGCTCGCGCAGCGTATCGCTGTCAAGCTCCAGCAGGGGCGATATATCACCGGCCAGATCGACCATAATCACCGCGTTACGGTTATCGGGGTGCCATGCCAGCGGGGCGACCCAGCTGGTATTGCCGCGCCATGCGCCGAACATGCCGGAGATATGCACCAGCGGTTTCATCTGCGGCACGTCTATCAGGGTGGTCAGCTTATGCTTGCTGCGGTGGCTTAGCAGATACTCAAACAGGCGCGGCTGCGCCGTTTTAACCAGCTTCGCCATGGCGATAGTGGCGTAGACGTCCGCCATCGCGTCGTGGGCGTTGCTGTGTTCGATGCCGTTTGCGCGCGTCAGATGTTCCAGCCGGAAGCTCGTCAGCCCGTCCTCATTCTCCGGCCAGTTAATGCCTTCAGGACGCAGCGCATAGCAGGCGCGCATGATGTCGAGGAGATCCCAGCGCGAATTGCGGTTCTGCCAGCTCCAGGCATAGGGATCGTAGAAGTTGCGGTAGAAAATATTGCGCGTTACTTCATCGTCAAAACGGATGTTGTTGTAACCCACCACGCAGGTGTTAGGGACGGTAAAAAGGTCGTGGATGCGGCGGGCGAATTCTGCTTCGTTAACCCCTTTATCCCGCGCTTCCTGTGGCGTAATGCCCGTGACCATTACCGCGCCCGGCTGCGGCAGGTAGTCATCGGCGGGCCTGCAGTAAAACACCTCGGGTTCGCCGATGATGTTAAAATCCTCGTCGGTACGGATGGCGGCAAACTGCGCCGGTCGGTCCAGCGCCGGATGGGTGCCAAAGGTTTCGTAATCATGGAACAAAAATGTTGGGCGCGCGGCAGAATCAGACACCAGTAATACCATCCTGTTAAAAATTGACGTCTCTATGGTAAACGATCGTGAAGTACAGGCCGAATAAAAAGCGCCGTGAGGGATGAAATTTGCGAGGCGTATTCAGAGAAAAACCGGCGCGCTGTCACATTTTTTTGCAATTAAGGCAGGTAACGACATCAGAACTCCCGTAAAAAGGTCAACGATTTTTAATGACCTGAGGATATACCGTTGAAACGCCGTCTGTTTATTGCTGTTTCTTTACTCGCTTCGAGTATTTCATCCGCGCTGGCTGCTGACCCGTTGGATTTCTCCCCGCAGCCGCCGGCCATCCAGGCGGGCTCCTGGGTGCTAATGGATTACACCACGGGTCAGGTCTTAACGGCGGGCAACGAGCATCAACAGCGCAATCCGGCGAGCCTCACCAAGCTGATGACGGGCTATGTTGTCGATCGCGCCATTGATAGCCACCGCATCACCCCGGACGACATCGTCACCGTAGGCCGCGACGCGTGGGCTAAGGGCAATCCGGTTTTTGACGGCTCCTCCCTGATGTTTCTGAAGGAGGGCGATCGCGTCTCGGTGCGTGACCTCAGCCGCGGCCTGATAGTTGACTCCGGCAACGACGCCTGCGTCGCGCTGGCGGACCACGTGGCGGGCGGTCAGCCGCAGTTCGTGAAGATGATGAATGACTATGTGCAAAAACTGAACCTGCGCGATACCCATTTTGAAACGGTCCACGGGCTGGATGCGCCGGGGCAGCACAGCTCCGCCTATGATTTGGCCGTGCTTTCCCGCGCCATCATTCACGGTGAGCCGGAGTTCTACCACATGTACAGTGAGAAAAGCCTGACGTGGAACGGAATAACCCAGCAAAACCGCAACGGCCTGCTGTGGGATAAAACATTGAACGTGGACGGACTGAAAACGGGGCACACCTCCGGGGCGGGCTTTAACCTGATTGCCTCTGCGGTGGACGGGCAGATTGCGGTAATCATGGGGGGTGATAGCCCGAAAGGACGTGAGGATCAGGCGCGCAAGCTGCTGCACTGGGGACAGCAAAACTTCGATACGGTGCAAATCCTGCAGAACGGTAAAAAAGTGGGCACCGAGCGCATCTGGTACGGAGATAAAGAGCAGATCGAATTAGGCACGGATCGGGACTTCTGGCTGGCCTTGCCGAAAGCTGAGGTGCCAAACATTAAGGCCAAATACGTGCTGGATAAAAAAGAGCTGGAAGCCCCCATCGCCGCCCATCAGCGGGTAGGGGAGATTCAGCTGTATGACCGCGACAAGGTGGTGGCCCACTGGCCGCTGGTCACGCTTGAAGGCGTTGAGAAAGGGGGCATTTTCTCCCGCCTCGGTGATTATCTGCACCAAAAGCTCTAACCTTCCGGAGCAGACTGGCAGGGTTGCGAGTCTGCTCGCATAATAAACACTCCGCGTTTGCCGATAATATGCATTCCACTTTATAGTGTATAAATACACAGTAATAAACGGAGGCAGCATGGACTACAGCATCAGGCAGCAACAGAAACGTAAAATTGCAGGCTTTCACCTCGTGGGGCCGTGGGAGAAAACGGTAAAGCAGGGCTTCGAGCAGCTGGTCATGTGGGTGGACGGGCGTCACGTTCAGCCGCTGGAGTGGGTGGCTGTCTACTACGATAACCCGGATGAAGTGCCGGCAGAAAAGCTGCGCTGCGATACGGCAGTCACCGTACCGGATGATTTTATCATCCCCGAAAATAGCGAAGGGGTGATAATGACCGAAATTGCCGCCGGGGACTATGCCATCGCGACGGCGCGCGTCGAAAATGATGACTTTGCCACCCCGTGGTACCAGTTCTTTAACTCCCTCCTGCAGGACAACAAATACCAGATAGCGCCCAAACCCTGCTTCGAGCGTTACCTCAACGACGGCAACGCAGATGGCTACTGGGATATTGAGATGTACGTAGCGGTTGAGCACAAGGTGGGTTAACCCTGCTAAACGTAGGTTTTTCAGCCGGGAAGGATCCACCCGGCTGAAAACACAGTACAATTACGCTTTGCCGTGTAGCTGGAGAGCGGGTGTGCGTCCCGACAAATCATTAACGCCGTTTGAAATTCGGCTGTATAAACATTACCGCGTGGTGCACGGGTGCCGCATCGCGCTGGCCTTTATTTTGACGTTTATCCTGGTGCGACTGCTGGATATCCCTGAAGGGACCTGGCCGCTGATCACGCTGGTGGTCATCATGGGGCCGATATCGTTCTGGGGAAACGTCGTGCCGCGCGCGTTCGAGCGTATTGGCGGCACCGTTTTGGGCTCTGCGCTGGGGTTAATTGCCCTGAAGCTGGAGCTCATCTCCTTCCCGGTGATGCTGCTGTGGTGCGCTGCGGCGATGTTCCTGTGCGGCTGGCTGGCGCTGGGTAAAAAACCGTACCAGGCGCTGCTGATTGGCATCACGCTTGCCGTGGTGGTTGGCGCCCCGGCGGGGGACATGACGACCGCGCTGTGGCGAAGCGGAGACGTCATCCTGGGGTCCCTGCTGGCGATGCTGTTTACGGGTATCTGGCCGCAGCGCGCGTTTCTGCACTGGCGCATCCAGATGGCAAACTACGTTACCGCATTTAACCGCGTCTATCAGGCCGGGTTTTCCCCTAATCTGGTGGAGCGCCCGCGGCTCGAAAAGCACCTGCAAAAAATCCTTAACGACGTCGTCAAAATGCGCGGCCTGATCGCCCCGGTCAGCAAAGAAACGCACATCCAGAAAGCGATTCTTGAGGCTATCCAGACCGTCAGCCGCAATCTGGTCTGCATGCTGGAGCTGCAAATTAACGCCCACTGGGCGTCGCGTCCCAGCCATCTGCTGATGCTTAATGCGCACACGCTGAAAGAGACGCAGCAGATGACGCAGCAAACCCTGTTGACCATCGCCCACGCGCTCTACGAGGGAAATCCGCAGCCGATACTGGCGAACAGCGAGCGGCTGACAGAGATTGTTGCCGAGCTGAAGCAGCTGATGAACGAGCGGCAGGGCGATAACGTGGCGGAAACGCCGATACACGGTTACGTCTGGTTGAGCATGGAGCTGGCGCGGCAACTGGAGCTGTTGTCGCATCTTATTTGCCGCGCGCTGCGCAAATAAAACGCAGCCACCTCCTAATGTGACGGCTGCTGCTTCGATTCAGCATCAATTGGGGTTATGATAGCGCTAAACGATATACTCATTGTCAATCGCGGCCGCTGTCAGTAAGGTTACTGTTACAACGGGTGCTTTAACGAATCCGAATCTCACATTATCAGGGGTGTAAAAATGGAAACTACCAAGCCTTCGTTCCAGGATGTTCTGGAGTTCGTCCGCCTGTTCCGCCGCAAAAACAAACTGCAGCGTGAAATCCAGGACGTAGAGAAGAAGATCCGTGACAACCAGAAGCGCGTTCTCCTGCTGGACAACCTGAGCGACTACATCAAGCCAGGCATGAGCGTTGAAGCTATCCAGGGCATTATCGCCAGCATGAAGAGCGATTACGAAGATCGCGTTGATGACTACATCATCAAAAATGCTGAGATTTCCAAAGAGCGTCGCGAGATCTCTAAAAAGCTGAAGGTAATGGGCGAGATCAAAAGCGCGGAAGCAAAAAGCGAGTAACCGCTGCTGATTGCGAAAAAGGCTCTCTGGTGACAGAGAGCCTTTTTTATTTCCCGCAGTGTGGCATCAAGCTGCCACCCGACAATTTCCCGAATTCGAAAAAGCAAAAAGCCTGCTCTAAAAGCAGGCTTCTTAAATTTGGCTCCTCTGACTGGACTCGAACCAGTGACATACGGATTAACAGTCCGCCGTTCTACCGACTGAACTACAGAGGAATCGGTGTGGAGGCTCATATTAACGGCGAAAAAAGTTTTGTCAAACCTGATCTTAGGGAAAAGCGATTGATTGCTGATTCTGTCGTCACTTTGTTGTAAATCCAAACATCTTTTATGGAAAATACTTTGCAGGATGAGCATTTCTACCCCATCATTTGAAATGGAGTTTCAACTTTCTCGCTAAGGTCCATTTTGAACGTCACCGCCCCTCTACGCCAGGCGATTATGCGCACGCCATGGTATGCAAAACGCAAAAGCTATCGTGTTCTGTTCTGGCGTGAAATCACCCCCCTTGCCGTGCCTATCTTTCTGGAGAACACCTGCGTCCTGCTGATGGGCGTGCTCAGCACCTTCCTGGTGAGCTGGCTCGGTAAAGAGGCGATGGCCGGCGTCGGGCTGGCGGACAGCTTTAACATGGTGGTGATATCCTTCTTTGCCGCCATTGATCTTGGCACAACGGTGGTCGTTGCGTTTAGCCTCGGCAAGCTTGACCCGAAGCGCGCCCGCGAAGCGGCACGTCAGTCGCTGATGATCATGACCCTCTTTTCGATCGTTCTGGCGGCGGTGATCCACTATTTCGGTAAAGAGATCATCGATTTTGTCGCAGGAGAAGCCACCAGCGAGGTTAAAGAGCTGGCGCTGACCTATCTGGAGATGA
>CAMKZP010000143.1 GCA_946477805.1 uncultured Enterobacter sp. | reverse complement strand
CAACAAATGTGCGTATTTAGGATCGATATGGCGGGCGGGAGAAAACCGCTCGATGGCTGAATGCAAAACTGCAAACAGCAATACGGCGCGTTTGCCCGCCGCCGCTACACTCATCAGCTCCCGCAGATGCTTCTGGCCACGTAGCGTTACCGCATCCGGAAAGAAGCCGTTTTCCTGTTCCGCTAACGTCACTGATTTGACTTCAATATAGCACTCAGGCCGATCTTCCGCCTGCAGCATAAAATCAATTCTGCTGCCTTCATCGCCGTATTTCACTTCGCTTTTGTGCGTGCCGTAACCGACCAGCTCCGGAATTGTGCCATTAGCCAGCGCTTCCTTAACCAGCTGATTTGCGCGCAGGGTATTCACACAAATAAATGCCCCTTTTTGCGTCTCGGTCATTTCCCAGGTGTGAGGATATTTGCGTTTAGTATTTTCTGATGTGGAATACCAGACCGTATCGCCCGGCGTGGCGCAGCCGGTCATGGCACCGGTGTTGGGGCAGTGCAGCGTTAAGGGTTCGCCCTCGGGCGTAACCACGTCGGCAAGAAAACGTTTGTAGCGCTGGACCAGCGTGGCGCGCTGTAGAGCAGGACTAAACTTCATCGGTATTCCCTTCGGTGTTGCCCAGCGTCCAGCGCTGCAGCGGCGTGTAGCGGGTGCGTCCTTTCGCAAAGACGGATTCATAAAGCGCAAATTCATGTACCGGAAAAGCCCAGTGAAAGCCCGGCGGCGGAATGGCAACCGCGTGGCCCGCATCGCGCAGCAGGGTGATGTGCGGATGAAACGGCTGCGGGCTCTGGTAACAGCCGCTGCGCGCCGCCTGGGCGCGAAGCATGCTGGCAAGCTGCAGCACGCCGCGAGGCGGCTGGCGCGTCCCCAGCCAGACCACGCGAGAGCGCAGCCACTGGCCGGCATCGTCGAGATGCAGCGTAAACCCCGGCTGGGAAATTCGCCCGGCCATTGCCGCCAGGGCGCGCTGCTTTTCAGCACTGACGTCGCCGAGAAAGGCCAGCGTCAGGTGCATATTCGCGGCGGCAACGGGGCGACCGGCCTCCGGCGGGAAGTGTTCCGCGCGCCAGCGGACGATTTGCCGCTGCAGCGGAGCGGGCAGTTCAATGGCAAAAAATAGCCGTTTCGACTCAGACATACGGGGGGCTCGGTAATGATATGCGCCGATGCTACAATGTACGCCGACTAATGTTAACCCTCTGGAGCTGTTAGTGTCCTCTTTGCCGGTCGCCGTCGTCCTTCCTGAACTTCTCGCAGCCTTACGCAGCGCCCCGCAGGTTTTGCTGAATGCCCCTACGGGAGCCGGTAAATCCACCTGGCTGCCGCTGCAGATCCTGAAAGACGGGAACATCAGCGGGAAAATCATCCTGCTGGAGCCGCGCAGGCTGGCGGCGCGGAACGTGGCGCAGCGCCTGGCGGAACTGCTGAATGAAAAACCGGGCGAGACGGTAGGGTACCGGATGCGTGCGGAAACCTGCGTCGGCCCGGCCACGCGCCTTGAGGTGGTGACCGAGGGCATTCTCACCCGCATGCTGCAAAACGATCCGGAGCTGACGGGCGTCGGGCTGGTGATTCTGGATGAGTTTCACGAGCGCAGCCTGCAGGCGGATCTAGCGCTGGCGCTGCTGCTGGACGTCCAGCAGGGGCTGCGCGGCGACCTCCGGCTGCTGATCATGTCGGCGACCCTGGACAACGAGCGCCTGCAGCAGACGTTGCCGGAGGCTCCCGTCATCGCTTCCGAAGGACGGGCGTTTCCCGTGGAGCGCCGCTATCAAACGCTTTCGGCCCATCAGCGTTTTGACGAAGCCGTGGCGATGGCTGTGGCGGAACTGCTCCGTCAGGAAACCGGCTCTCTGCTGCTGTTTTTGCCCGGCGTGGGGGAAATCCTGCGCATGCAGGAGCAGCTTGCAGCCCGCGTCGGCAGCGATGTGGTACTTTGCCCGCTCTATGGCGCGCTGCCCCTGAGCGACCAGCGAAAAGCCATTCTCCCCGCGCCAGAAGGGCAGCGAAAAGTGGTGCTGGCCACCAATATTGCCGAAACCAGTCTGACCATCGAAGGCATTCGCCTGGTGGTCGACAGCGCCCAGGAGCGGGTGGCCAGCTTTGACCCGCGCACCGGGCTGACCAGGCTGCTTACGCAGCGCGTCAGCCAGGCGTCGATGGTTCAGCGTGCAGGCCGCGCGGGGCGCCTTGAGCCGGGTATTTGCCTGCACTTAACCAGCGCGGAGCAGGCGGAACGCGCGGCGCAGCACGGCACGCCGGAAATCCTGCAAAGCGATCTGTCTGGCCTGGTGATGGATCTGCTGCAGTGGGGCTGTCCCGATCCGACTCAGCTGACCTGGCTCAACCCGCCGCCCGCCGTGAACCTTGCTGCGGCGCAAGCGCTGCTGACTCAGCTCGGCGCGCTTGAAGGCGAACGCCTGTCATCGCGCGGACGCAAAATGGCTGCGCTTGGCAACGATCCGCGTCTGGCGGCGATGCTGGTAGCGGCAGAGGGTGACGATGAAATTGCCACGGCGGCAAAACTGGCGGCTATCCTTGAGGAGCCCCCGCGCGGCGGGAGCAGCGATCTGGCGCAGGCCTTCTCGCGTCATCAGAGCAACTGGCAGCAGCGGGCGCAGCAGCTCAGCAGGCGTCTGAACAGCCGCGGCGGCTCCCCTGACGGGGACAAAATCGCCTCCCTGTTGGCCCGGGCGTTTCCCGACAGGATCGCCCGTCGGCGCGGTCTGGACGGCCGCTACCAGCTGGCGAACGGTATGGGGGCGATGCTGGACAGCGACGACGCGCTGACGCGACGCGAATGGCTGATCGCTCCGCTGTTGCTGCAGGGCAGCCACGCGCCGGATGCGCGCATTTTGCAGGCGATTGCGGTGGACGTTGAGGCGCTGACGCGCTCTTGCCCGCAGCTGCTTCAGCAGTCGGATATCGTGGAGTGGGACGATGCGCAGGGAACGCTGAAAGCCTTTCGCCGCAGCCAGATTGGCAAGCTGACGCTGGGGACAAAGCCGCTGGCGAAGCCGTCGGAGGAGGAGTTACACCAGGCGATGCTGAACGGCATCCGGGAAAAAGGGCTGAGCGCGCTGAACTGGAGCCCGGAGGCCGTGCAGTACCGCATCCGCCTGCACTGTGCCGCAAAGTGGCTACCGGAATATGGCTGGCCAGCGGTGGACGATGAGACGCTGCTGGCTACGCTTGAGCGGTGGCTGCTGCCGCAAATGAGCGGCGTACACTCGCTGCGGGCGCTGAAAGCCCTCGATGTTAAGGTCGCGTTACAGAATTTACTCGACTGGTCATTACGTCAACGTCTGGATAGTGAACTGCCTGGGCATTACACTGTGCCGACCGGCAGCCGGATTGCCATTCGTTATCACGAGGATAACCCTCCGGCGCTGGCGGTAAGGATGCAGGAGATGTTTGGCGAGGCCACAACGCCTTCCATTGCCGAGGGGCGCGTGCCGCTGGTCCTTGAGCTGCTGTCACCGGCCCATCGCCCGCTGCAGATCACCCGCGACCTGGGCGCGTTCTGGGCCGGGAGCTATCGTGAGGTGCAGAAAGAGATGAAGGGGCGGTATCCGAAGCACGTCTGGCCGGACGACCCGGCGACGACGGCCCCGACGCGGCGGACGAAGAAGTATTCGTAGTGGGGGAGGGGATTGTGCGGCCTGAATTGTGCGGCCTGATGAGTGCGGTCTGATGCCCTCACCCCGGCCCTCTCCCACGGGGAGAGGGAGAAAACACTAAAAACGGCAACTATCGTTACCGTTTTGCTTTTGTTTTGAGAGATTTCTTCTTTCACGCTGATGTGGAAGAAATGAAAATCTGGCCTTTGCGCCTGAATGTTGCGGAGAAAAAGCATGGCGGGGAATGACCGCGAGCCAATAGGACGTAAGGGAAAGCCAACGCGTCCGGCAAAAGAAAAGGTGAGCCGTCGTCGACTCAGAGATGAGGAGTATGACGATGACTACGACGATGATTATGAGGATGAAGAACCTATGCCGCGTAAAGGGAAAGGCAAAGGGCGTAAGCCTCGCGGTAAGCGCGGCTGGTTCTGGCTGCTGCTGAAGCTGTTTATTGTTTTTGTCGTGCTGATCGCCATTTACGGCGTTTACCTGGATCAGAAGATCCGCAGCCGTATTGACGGGAAAGTCTGGCAGCTGCCTGCGGCGGTGTATGGCCGCATGGTGAACCTTGAGCCAGAAATGTCCATCAGCAAGAACGAGATGGTGAAACTGCTGCAGGCCACGCAGTATCGTCAGGTCACGAAGATGACGCGTCCCGGCGAATTTACCGTGCAGGCGAAAAGCATCGAGATGATCCGCCGTCCGTTCGACTTCCCGGACAGCAAAGAGGGGCAGGTGCGTGCGCGTCTGACCTTTGATGGCGATCGCCTCGACACCATTGAGAACATGGATAACAACCGCCAGTTCGGTTTCTTCCGTCTCGATCCGCGTCTGATCACCATGCTGTCGTCCGCGAACGGCGAGCAGCGCCTGTTCGTGGCGCGTAACGGCTTCCCGGACCTGCTGGTGGATACGCTGCTGGCAACCGAAGACCGTCACTTCTACGAGCACGACGGCATCAGCCTCTACTCCATTGGCCGTGCGGTACTGGCGAACCTGACGGCAGGACGTACGGTGCAGGGGGCGAGTACGCTCACCCAGCAGCTGGTGAAAAACCTGTTCCTCTCCAGCGAGCGCTCCTACTGGCGTAAAGCCAACGAAGCGTACATGGCCGTGCTGATGGACGCGCGTTACAGCAAGGATCGTATCCTTGAGCTGTACATGAACGAGGTGTACCTCGGTCAGAGCGGCGATAACGAAATCCGCGGTTTCCCGCTGGCGAGCCTGTACTACTTTGGCCGTCCGGTGGAAGAGCTGAGCCTTGACCAGCAGGCGCTGCTGGTGGGCATGGTGAAAGGGGCGTCCATCTACAACCCGTGGCGTAACCCGAAGCTGGCGCTGGAGCGTCGTAATCTGGTGCTGCGTCTGCTGCAGCAGCAGCAGGTGATTGACCAGGAGCTGTACGACATGCTGAGCGCGCGCCCGCTGGGCGTTCAGCCGCGCGGCGGGGTGATCTCTCCTCAGCCTGCGTTTATGCAGATGGTGCGCCAGGAGCTGCAGTCTAAGCTCGGTGATAAGGTGAAAGATCTCTCCGGCGTGAAGATTTTCACCACCTTTGACTCCGTGGCGCAGGACGCCGCTGAAAAAGCCGCGGTGGAAGGCATTCCGGTTCTGAAGAAACAGCGTAAGCTGAGCGATCTGGAAACCGCGATGGTGGTGGTAGACCGTAACACCGGCGAAGTGCGCGCCATGGTGGGCGGCGCCGAGCCGCAGTTTGCGGGCTACAACCGCGCCATGCAGGCGCGCCGTTCGATTGGTTCTCTGGCAAAACCGGCGACCTATCTGACCGCGCTGAGCCAGCCGAACCAGTACCGTCTCAACACCTGGATTGCCGATGCGCCAATCTCCCTGCGCCAGCCTAACGGCCAGGTGTGGTCTCCGCAGAACGACGATAAGCAGTTCAGCGGACAGGTCATGCTGGTGGATGCGTTAACGCGTTCGATGAACGTGCCTACGGTTAACCTGGGTATGGCGCTGGGCCTGCCTGCCATCACCGATACCTGGCAGAAGCTGGGCGTGCCGAAAGATCAGCTGCATCCGGTGCCAGCGATGATCCTGGGGGCGCTTAACCTGACGCCAATCGAAGTGGCGCAGGCGTTCCAGACGATCGCCAGCGGCGGTAACCGCGCGCAGCTCTCTGCGCTGCGCTCGGTGATTGCTGAAGATGGCTCCGTGCTGTACCAGAGCTTCCCGCAGGCGGAGCGTGCGGTACCGGCGCAGGCGGCCTACATGACGCTGTGGACCATGCAGCAGGTTGTGCAGCGCGGTACGGGCCGTCAGCTGGGGGCGAAGTATCCTGGTCTGCACCTGGCGGGTAAAACGGGTACCACCAACAACAACGTTGATACCTGGTTTGCCGGTATCGATGGCCGCGAGGTGGTGATCACCTGGGTAGGCCGTGATAACAACCAGCCAACGCGGCTGTACGGTGCCAGCGGGGCGATGTCGATTTACCAGCGTTATCTGGCGAATCAGTCTCCGGTGCCGCTGAACCTCGTTGCGCCGGAAGATATCGTGGATATGGGCGTGGACGGCTCGGGCAACTTTATCTGCGGCGGAGGCATGCGAACCCTGCCTGTGTGGACCACCAATCCAGACTCGCTGTGCCAGCAGAGCCAGCCAGAACAGCCAACGGGCAACCCGTTTGACCAGTCTTCGCAGCCTCAGCAGCCGCAGCAGCAGCCAGCTCAGCAGCAGAACGAGAAGAAAGAGAGCGACGGCGTCGCCGGCTGGATCAAGGACATGTTTGGCGGGAACTAGCGCCTTCCTACCCCCTTCTCTGGAAGGGGGTAGTTTTTCACCTGTTTATCCCATTTTTTTAACGGCAATTCTAAGTAAGCTTAACCCTTCTTTTTCTCTTGTTTACTTCTTAAACCCTTAAATCTTGTAGGGCCGCTTACTGCTTGCTATGCAGCCAGCGTTTCGCATATTATTCTGCGGTCATAATAATAATTCTCGTTTACGTTATCATTCACTCTTTCATCAGAGATCCATCATGGCGCTTTCCAATACTGCTCAGCCAAATAAAACGGCGCTGCGTAAAATCGCGGTCGTCGTCGCCACAGCGGTTGCCGGCATGTCTGCTTATGCACAGGCTGCCGACACTGTGAAAAAAGAAGAAACTATCACCGTAACCGCCGCACCGGCTGCACAGGAAAGTGCCTGGGGACCTGCCGCGACGATTGCCGCACGGCAATCCGCGACCGGGACCAAAACGGATACACCAATCCAAAAAGTGCCGCAGTCCATTTCTGTGGTGACCGCCGAAGAGATGGCGCTGCATCAGCCTAAATCCGTCAAAGAGGCCCTGAGCTATACCCCGGGTGTTGCGGTAGGCACTCGCGGTGCGTCCAACACCTATGACTACCTGGTCATTCGCGGTTTTGCGGCCGACGGTCAGAGCCAGAATAACTACCTCGACGGCCTGAAGATGCAGGGCAACTTCTATAACGACGCGGTGATTGACCCTTATATGCTGGAGCGTGCTGAAATCATGCGCGGCCCGGTTTCCGTTCTGTACGGAAAAAGCAGCCCAGGCGGATTGCTGAACATGGTAAGCAAGCGCCCAACAACCGAGCCGCTGAAAGAGATCCAGTTCAAAGCGGGCACCGACAGCCTGTTCCAGACCGGTTTTGACTTTAGCGATGCCATCGATGATGACGGCGTGTACTCGTACCGCTTAACCGGCGTGGCGCGTTCCAACAACGCGCAGCAGCAGGATAAAGGCGAGCAGCGTTATGCCATCGCGCCATCTTTCTCCTGGCGTCCGGATGATAAAACTAACTTCACCTTCCTCTCTTATTTCCAGAACGAGCCTGAAACGGGCTACTACGGCTGGTTGCCAAAAGAGGGAACGGTTGATCCGCTGCCAAACGGCAGCCGACTGCCGACGAACTTCAACGAAGGCGCGAAGAACAATACCTATTCCCGTAACCAGAAAATGGTGGGATACAGCTTCGAGCACGGCTTCAACGATACCTTTACCGTGCGTCAGAACCTGCGCTATGCGCAGAATAAAACCTCGCAGAACAGCGTCTACGGCTACGGCATGTGTTCCGATCCGCTCTATACGAGCAATCCGGCAACCAGCCCTTGCGCGAGCGTTCCTCAGTCACAGTGGGGGCATACGCTGACGCGCCAGTACGTGATCGATAACGAGAAGCTGGAAAACTTCTCCGTTGACACGCAGCTGCAGAGCTCGTTCGCGACGGGTTCTCTCGACCATACCCTGCTGACTGGCGTTGATTTCATGCGCATGCGTAATGACATCAACTCCTGGTTCGGCTACGCCGGCTCCGTTGCGCCTTCTGATATCTATAACCTCGATCGTGGCGATTTCGATTTCGGTTCGCATCCTGGCCCGTCGGGCGCTTACCAGGTTCTGAACAAGCAGAAGCAGACCGGTATTTATGCTCAGGATCAGATTGAGTGGGATAAAGTGCTCGTCACGCTGGGCGGCCGTTATGACTGGGCCGATCAGGACTCCTACAACCGCGTATCGAACACCACGGCTAAACGTGATGACACCCAGTTTACCTGGCGTGGCGGCGTTAACTATCTGTTTGACAATGGCG
>CAMKZP010000142.1 GCA_946477805.1 uncultured Enterobacter sp. | reverse complement strand
GGGCTGGTCAACGTCACGTTGAGCGATAAAGGCACCGTGATGGGTACGCTGCCGGCGACCGTTGACGGGGATATCCCGGCGATTGGCTTTATCTCCCATGTCGATACCTCACCGGACTTTAGCGGTAAGCATGTGAATCCGCAGATTGTTGAGAACTACCGCGGCGGCGACATTGCGCTGGGCATCGGGGATGAAGTGCTGTCGCCGGTGATGTTCCCGGTGCTGCAGCTGCTGGGCCAGACGCTGATCACAACCGACGGTAAAACGCTGCTGGGGGCCGACGACAAAGCAGGCGTTGCCGAAATCATGACCGCGCTGGCGGTACTGAAGGAAAAAAATATCCCGCACGGCGATATCCGCGTGGCCTTTACGCCGGACGAAGAGGTGGGTAAAGGCGCAAAACATTTTGACGTCGAGGCTTTTAACGCACGCTGGGCGTATACGGTGGACGGTGGCGGCGTCGGTGAGCTGGAGTATGAAAACTTTAATGCCGCGTCCGTCACGATCAAGATCGTTGGGAATAACGTGCATCCCGGTTCGGCAAAAGGGGTGATGGTGAACGCCCTGTCGCTGGCCTCGCGTATTCATGCGGAAGTGCCGGTCGATGAAAGCCCGGAACAGACCGAAGGGTATGAGGGTTTTTACCACCTGACCAGCATCAAGGGCACCGTGGACAGTGCGCAGATGCACTATATCGTCCGTGATTTTGACCGAAAAGCCTTTGAGGCCCGTAAGCGTAAGATGATGGAGATCGCGAAGAAGGTGGGGAAAGGGCTGCACCCGGACTGCTATATTGAGCTGATCATCGAAGACAGCTATTACAATATGCGCGACAAGGTGATGGAGCATCCGCACATCCTCGATATCGCCCAGCAGGCCATGCGCGACTGCGATATCGAACCGCTGCTGAAACCGATTCGCGGCGGCACCGACGGCTCGCAGCTCTCCTTTATGGGACTGCCGTGCCCGAACCTCTTCACAGGCGGGTATAACTATCACGGCAAACACGAGTTCGTGACCCTGGAAGGGATGGAAAAAGCGGTGCAGGTGATAGTGCGGATAGCCGAACTGACGGCAAAACGCTGATACAACGCCCGGTGACGCTGCGCTTACCGGGCCTACGATCCTGATGTAGGCCGGGTAAGGCGTATTTCACGACTCAGTCTTCAAAGAACCAGTACCCGCTGTTGACCAGCGCGGCCAGCATCGCAAGGAATGACGGATCTTCCAGCGCGTCGCCGAAGGTATCGGCCGTCAACACCATATGGCCAGCAATGGCTTCCAGCGCCGGACGGTGCGGAGAGTCAAGCTTCTCGCCGTTGACGAAGACGTCCTCACCAATACGCAGCACGCGCAGCCCGCCGAGGCGAACCAGCTTGTCGCCCTGCTGCAGCGCATCGTAGATTTCGTCGGCCTGGTACGGCGGCTCCGGTGGCGCAACGTCGAGCTCGTGGCGAGACTGGCTGACAAACTCGCCAAACCACTGTCTGAAATGCTCAGGCTCGTTGATCAGGTCCAGCATCATGCCGCGCAGCTTATCCAGCTCTTGCGGGAGGATGTCGGCAGGGTGCTCACGCGACGGCACGTCCGGATCGCTGTAGCGATAGCTGCCCAGCTCGCGCTGCAGGACATAGTCAGCGAAGCCGCTGATCATCTCGCGCCCGCTTGGCGCGCGAAAACCGACCGAGTAGTTCAGCGAGTTTTCCAGGGAATAGCCTTCATGCGGGAATCCTGGCGGGATGTAGAGAATATCGCCTGGCTCAAGCTCCTCGTCGATAATCCCCTCGAAAGGATCCACCTGCAGCAGGTCAGGATGCGGACAGTGCTGCTTCATCGGCACTTTTTCGCCCACGCGCCAGCGGCGGCGGCCGGTTCCCTGAATGATAAACACATCGTATTGATCGAGATGCGGGCCAACGCCGCCGCCCGGCACGGAGAAGGATATCATCAGGTCGTCCATGCGCCAGTCGGGCAGGGCGCGGAACGGACGCATCAAGGCTGCGGTAGGCTCATGCCAGTTGTTGACGGCCTGGACCAGCAGAGACCAGTTGCTTTCACCCAGGTGATCGTAACTTTCGAAAGGCCCGTGGCTAACCTGCCATTTTCCCTCCTGGTGGCTCACCAGACGGCTGTCGACTTCGTTTTCCATCGCCAGGCCGGCCAGCTCATCGGGTGAGATAGGGTCGACAAAGTTGCTGAACCCGCGTTTAAGAACCACCGGGCGTTTTTGCCAGTAACGTTCGATAAACTCGGGCCAGTTAAGCGTTAAGTGATAATCCATATTTTATATTCCGCAGGCTCTTATTGAGACGGATTATAACGGAAGCTCGGGAGCACGGCTGCGAGATACTCGCATTTTTCACACAACGGGTTAACTATCGTTCGATATGGGGTGCTGACGACCAAAAATGGCTTCCATACGGGCGCCGCCCAGCAGGCTTTCGCCGGTTTCAATTTTGCCATCATATTGATCGACAATTTCCCGGGCAACGGACAGCCCCACGCCCTGGCCAGGGCGCAGCGTATCGGCGCGCTGGCCGCGGTCAAAGACCACCTCGCGTTTATTGTTGGGAATTCCCGGGCCATCATCTTCCACGATAATGTGCAGCTCGTTATCCGTGACGCGGGCGGAGACTTCCACAAATTCGAGACAATACTTACAGGCGTTGTCGAGCAGGTTGCCCATCACTTCCATAAAGTCATTTTTCTCACCGACAAAGCTGATTTCAGGTGAGATATCAAGACTGATGTCCACGCCCTTGCGCTGATAAACTTTATTGAGCGCGGAGGTCAGGCTATCCAGCAGCGGCGCCACCGGGTGCAGCTCGCGGCTTACCAGCGCGCTGCCGGAACGCATGCTGGCGCGATGCAGGTAGTAGCCAATTTGCTGCGAAATACGGCTGATCTGCTCCAGCATCACCGGCTCTGCGTCATCCACGCTCAGTTTTGCGCCGCGCATAGAGCGCATCGTGCTTTGCATCACCGCCAGCGGTGTTTTCAGGCTGTGGGTCAGATCGGTGAGGGTTGTGCGGTATTTGTCGTAGCGCTCGCGCTCGCTTTTGAGCAGGCGGTTAAGGTTGCTGACCAGGCTGGTGAGTTCCCGCGTGGTCTCCGGGTTGAGCTTTTCGCGATGATGCTCTTCCAGCTCACGCACCTCTTTGGCCAGGGATTCTATTGGACGCAGGCTCCACCACGCCGCAACCCACAGCAGCGGGATCACCAGCAGCAGGTTAGCGGCCAGAACGTACACGAACCAGCTCCAGACCATATAGGAGTGTTTAAGCTCAACCGGAATAGTATCAATCACCACGATGGTCAGCTGCGGCATGTGCAGGGTGGCGGGATAGAGGTTAATGGCGACGGAGTGGGTCATCGCCGTGTCGTCGTCGTCCTCACGGATCTCATCAAGCTTTTGCTGGAGGGAACGGTCCTCCCGCAGCAGGGCGCTGGTTGAATTAAGATCGGCCTCTATCTCATGAAAACCGTTGGTTTTAAGCCACTCCGGGCGGATGCGCTTCTTGAGCCAGGGAACGTCGCGCTGGGCCCACAGCAGCTTCCCTTTTTCATCGTAGATCATCGCCAGCGTAGGGCTTTGCTGGTTCAGGTGCTCGGGCATCTCCACGCTGATGCGATTATCTTCCCACCTTGCCAGGGTGTAAAACAGATTACTTTCACCGCGCAACAGGCGGAAAGTGGTTTTATCAAAGCTCACGCTATACCCGACCAGCGCCACCATCCCGTAGGAAAGGGAGAGCACCAGCACCACGGCAGCGGTGGCCAGCAGGAAGCGAACCCGTAAAGAGAGGGGCAGAAAGTGGCGCAAAAGACGTTTCATTTAGCGTAATTCGAACAGGTAGCCCTGGCCACGAACCGTCGTGATCACGTCCTGAGGGTATTGCGCCTGAATTTTTTTGCGCAGGCGGCCCATCAGCACGTCAATGGTGTGGCTCTCGCGCAGCTCGGCATCCGGATACAGCTGGAGCATCAGGGAATCTTTGCTCACCACCTTGCCGTTGTTGCGGATCAGCGTTTCCATAATGGTGTATTCGAATGCAGTCAGCTTGATCACTTCGTCGTTAATGGAAAATTCACGGCGGGAAAGATCCACCTGGAACGGCGGCAGAGAGATAACCTGTGAGGCCAGGCCGCTGTTGCGGCGCAGCAGCGCCTGCATACGCGCCGCGACTTCTTCGATGTGGAACGGTTTGGTGACATAATCATCCGCGCTTGCGCTGAGCACCTCAACCTTGTCCTGCCAGCCTTCGCGAGCGGTCAGGACCAGCACCGGGAGAGAAACATCGTGGCTGCGCCAGCGGCGGATTAACGATAAACCGTCTTCATCCGGCAGGCCTAAGTCGACAATGGCGATATCCGGCAGATGTTCATTGAGATAATAATCGGCTTCTTTTGCATCCTCAGCATCGTCCACCTGATGTCCCATCTCCTGAAGCTGAACCTTCAGGTGATGACGTAGCAATGCGTTATCCTCAACAACCAGTACGCGCATCATCTCTTCTCCCTAAATAATTGGTATGAATAGTTTAACGCTGATTATGTTGTTTTGGGGATAAACATTGACTAAACCGGGGAAAAGCATCCCCCTTTTCGGGCGAAAAGGGGGGAGGGGCGCTACTTCAGCTCGTCAACCATCGCGGTGGCGCGGCCGATGTAGTTGGCCGGGGTCATTGCCTTCAGGCGGGTTTTTTCCTCTTCCGGCAGTTCAAGGCTGTCGATAAACTGCTTCATGCCTTCGGCGTCAACGCGCTTGCCGCGGGTTAACTCTTTCAGCTTCTCGTACGGCTTTTCGATGCCGTAACGACGCATGACGGTCTGGATCGGCTCGGCCAGCACTTCCCAGTTGTGATCCAGCTCGTCCAGCAGGCGGTCACGGTTCACTTCCAGTTTGCTTACGCCTTTCAGGGTGGACTGATACGCGATCAGCGCGTAGCCGATGCCCACGCCCAGGTTACGCAGCACGGTGGAATCGGTCAGGTCGCGCTGCCAGCGAGAAACCGGCAGCTTGCTCGCCATATGCTGCAGCACGGCGTTCGCCAGGCCCAGGTTGCCTTCGGAGTTTTCGAAGTCAATCGGGTTCACCTTATGCGGCATGGTGGATGAACCAATTTCACCGGCGATGGTTTTCTGCTTGAAGTGGTTCAGGGCAATGTAGCCCCACACGTCGCGGTCGAAGTCGATCAGGATGGTGTTGAAGCGTGCGATGCAGTCAAACAGCTCGGCGATATAATCGTGCGGCTCGATCTGAGTGGTGTACGGGTTCCACTGAATACCCAGAGAAGTCACGAACGCTTCGCTGAACTGATGCCAGTCGACTTCCGGATAGGCGGCGATGTGGGCGTTATAGTTGCCCACCGCGCCGTTGATTTTGCCCAAAATCTCAACCTGCTCCAGCTGACGATACTGGCGCTCCATGCGGTACGCCACGTTCGCCATCTCTTTGCCCATGGTGGATGGGGTCGCTGGCTGGCCGTGGGTACGGGAGAGCAGCGGAAGGTCGCGATACTCAACGGCCAGCGCCTTCACCGCATCAATGATTTTGCGCCAGTAGGGCAGCAGCACCTCTTTGCGCGCGGTAGAGAGCATCAGCGCGTGGGACAGGTTATTGATGTCTTCAGACGTACAGGCGAAGTGAATGAACTCTGAAACGGCATGCAGCGCAGGAACATTTGCCACTTTTTCTTTCAGGAAGTACTCAACCGCCTTCACGTCGTGGTTGGTGGTGCGTTCAATGGTTTTAATGCGCGCGGCATCTTCTTCGTTGAAGTCAGCGACGATTTTATCAAGGTAATCGTTTGCCTTTTGGTCAAAAGCAGGAACTTCCGTGATTGCTGCCTGGGCCGCCAGCTTCTGCAGCCAGCGTACTTCAACCTGTACGCGGAACTTCAGCAGGCCATATTCGCTGAAGATCTCGCGCAGCGCGCTGACTTTATCGCCGTAGCGTCCGTCGACAGGGGATACGGCGGTCAGTGAGGATAATTCCATAATTCGCAACTCCGGGAGGTTAACAATGAGCAAGAATTTGTTTTGCCTGAGTGGTCAGGCGGTTACGAGAAAACATGAGCTGCAGGCGGCCACCGCCGACCTGATGCCACAGCACGGCGGCGCGAATACCGGCCAGCAGCGAGGCGCGAACCTTCGCCTGCACCTGTGGGCTTTGCAGTACGGCAGGCGAGCCGGTGACCTGGATACGCGGCCCCAGCGGGCTTATCACGTCGACATAAATACCGGCCATTGCGCTCAGCAGTGTTTCCGACTGCAGATCGAAGTGATCCAGCTGGCGCTGCAGACCGGCGATGCGATCGCCGAGCGTGTCCATCGCGCCTTTCGCCCCGTTGAGCTTACGCTCCAGCACCATCAGGCTGAGCGTGTAGCGCGTCAGCTCCGCGTTTAAACCCTGACGGTTGCTGGCGTTGAGCACGCCAAGTAAGGTTTCAAGACCGAGGCGAAGATTCGTTTCACTGCCGCCGAACACCCCCAGCGTGGAGCCGGGGTTGAGATCGATAACGCTGTTGAGTGAAACGTGCAGGGCATCGGCGTCGCAATGACCCTGATGCGCCAGCTGTTGCACCAGACGGGCTGACTGGCAAATTCCAGCCAGCGCCAGGGTGATGTCGTAATAGTTCTTCGCCACACGGTCTCCTTTATGTGTGCAATCGTGTTAAACAGCGGGCAGCGGCAGGCGCTGTTCAATGATCCCGCCGCCCAGGCAAACTTCGCCGCTGTAGAAAACAGCAGACTGGCCAGGGGTGACGGCAGAAACCGGCTCGTCAAAACGCACCTCAATGCGATCGTCATCCAGCGCGGTAACGGTGCAGGGAATGTCGGTCTGGCGATAGCGCGTTTTCACCGTGCAGCGCAGCGTGCCTTTCAGCGGCTCGCGATCGACCCAGTGCAGCTGCTGCGCAATAAGCCCTACGGACATCAGACGCGGGTGGTCGTGGCCCTGAGCGACGATCAGAATATTGTTTTCGACGTCTTTGTCGACAACGTACCACGGATCTTCGCTGCCTTCTTTAGTCCCGCCAATACCCAGACCTTTACGCTGGCCGAGGGTGTGGTACATCAGGCCCTGATGCTGGCCGATCTCTTCCCCGTCAACGGTGACAATTTTGCCCGGCTGCGCGGGCAGGTAACGGCCGAGGAATTCGCGGAATTTGCGCTCGCCGATAAAACAGATGCCGGTGGAGTCTTTTTTCTTCGCGGTTACCAGATCCAGCGCTTCGGCGATTTTACGCACTTCCGGTTTTTCCAGCTCGCCAACAGGGAACAGGCTTTGGGTAATCTGCTCGTGGCTCAGCGTATAGAGGAAGTAGCTCTGATCTTTGTTACCATCCAGGCCGCGCAGCAGCTGGCTTTTGCCATTCACATCTGCGCGACGCACGTAGTGACCGGTCGCGATGTAGTCTGCGCCCAAATCCTCTGCGGCGAATTCCAGGAAGGCTTTAAATTTAATCTCTTTGTTGCACAGAATATCCGGGTTCGGGGTGCGGCCCGCTTTGTACTCTTCGAGGAAGAGCTCAAACACGTTGTCCCAGTATTCTGCGGCAAAGTTAACGGTGTGCAGTTCAATGCCGAGCTTGTCGCAGACGGCCTGCGCGTCGGCGAGATCCGCCGCCGCAGTACAGTATTCCTCGCCATCGTCTTCTTCCCAGTTCTTCATGAACAGGCCTTCTACCTTATAGCCCTGTTGCTGCAACAGGTAGGCGGAAACGGAGGAATCGACGCCGCCGGACATGCCGACGATTACTTTTTTCTGGCTGTTATCTGACATGGAATACTCACAACATTGAACTTCAAGGCGGCGTATTCTATCACGCCCCCCCACCGTTGACACCCTCTGTAAACGGCCAGTTAAATTCGCCGATAACCTCCAGCGGCAGGCGCGCGTCTGACTGCCAGCAGCGGATGCTTTCGGCAACCAGCGGCGAGCGCAGGTTTGGCGCATTGAGGATTTCTTCGGCAGTGACCCACAGGCAGCGGTCGATATCGTCATCGTGCGGCTCGGTGGCGCACGTTTCGCTAAGCTCAACGGCAAACAGGAAGCGCAGGAAAGGCGTCCGATCGGGGGCGATCCACTGATGCATGCGGATAAAGTACTGCGGTTCGGCGCGAATTCCCGTCTCCTCCCACAGCTCGCGCTTTGCGGCCTGAAGCAGAGTTTCATCGGCTTCAAGATGGCCGGCAGGCTGGTTCCACAGCGCTCTACCGTTAATAC
>CAMKZP010000141.1 GCA_946477805.1 uncultured Enterobacter sp. | reverse complement strand
ATATATAAGTTAGTTTAATAACTCAAAAGACTTTTAAGATGACTCACCGGGACATTATGTCCTTAATTTAACTCAGGATGAAAAAGCGATGAAAAAAAAGGTTTTGGCAATGGCTCTGGTAACAGCGTTTACGGGTATGGGTGTAGCACAGGCGGCTGACGTAACAGCACAAGCTGTAGCGACCTGGTCTGCGACTGCCAAAAAGGACACGACCAGCAAGCTTGTAGTGACCCCCCTCGGTAGCCTGGCGTTCCAGTATGCAGAAGGTGTCAAAGGTTTTAACTCGCAAAAGGGTCTGTTTGACGTGGCAATTGAGGGTGACTCAACAGCTACCGCCTTTAAGCTGACCTCGCGTCTTATCACCAATACCTTAACGCAGTTGGATACCTCTGGCTCCACACTGAGTGTAGGTGTTGATTACAACGGTGCGGCAGTCGAAAAGGCTGCCGATACCGTAATGATCGATACCGCAAACGGTGTACTGGGCGGCAACCTCAGTACGCTCGCCAATGGTTACAACGCAAGCGGCCGTACCACCGTGCAGGATGGATTTACCTTCTCCATCATCAGTGGCACCACCGACGGGACTACCGCAGTGACCGATTTCAGCACCCTGCCAGAAGGGATCTGGAGCGGCGACGTCAGCGTACAGTTCGACGCCACCTGGACCAGCTGAACCACCTGATGCACCAGCAGGGGTCCTCCCCTGCTTTTTTTCACGGACGGCATATTTATGAAAAAACTCCTTCTGGCCCTCGGGCTGCTGCTCATCGGTGGGCCGCCAGCGCAAGCACTGGACGTCGGCGATATTTCCTCCTTTATGAGCAGTAGCAGTAACACACTGAGTAAGACGATCAAAAACAGTACCGATAGCGGACGCCTGATCAATATTCACCTTGAACGACTCTCCTCACCGCTGGATGACGGAAAGGTTATCCCAATGGACAAACCCGATGAGGTACTTCTGACTCCTGCCAGCCTGCTGCTGCCCGCCCAGGCGAGCGAGGTGATCCGTTTCTTCTACAAAGGTCCATCAGATGACAAAGAACGCTATTACCGCATTGTCTGGTTCGATCAGGCCCTCAGTGACCTGCAGCGTGATAGAGCCAACCGCAGCGCGGTAGCGACCGCCTCCGCACGCATCGGTACCATTTTGGTAGTAGCCCCCCGTCAGGTTAACTACCGCTTTCAGTATGCCAATGGTGAGTTAACCAATACAGGGAATGCAACGCTGCGGATCCTTGCCTATGGTCCCTGCATAAAGGCCGCTGACGGCAAAGAGTGTAAGGAAAGTTACTATCTGATGCCGGGTAAATCACGTCGTTTCACGCGTGTGAACATTGCGGATAAAAAAGGACGTGTTGCGCTTTGGCAGGGTGAGCAGTTTGTTCCTGTGAAATAGACAGCTGTGCAGATGGATAATGACGATGCCTTTACGACGGATTTCCCAAGAACTGAAGACACGGTTTGCCTTCAGCATGATCTTTTTGTTCGTTCAGCCTGATGCCAGCGCTGCTGACATCGGCGTACAACAGATTGGCGGCGTGATGATTCCGCAGGCCTTCAGTCAGGCGTTGCAGGACGGCATGAGCGTCCCACTCTATATTCATCTCGCTGGCAGCCAGGGTACGCAAGACGATCAGCGGATCGGCAGTGCCTTTATCTGGCTGGATGGCAGCCAGCTGCGTGTAAGACAGATACAGCTGGAGGAGAGAGAAGATAACGCCAGCGTAAGCGAGAAGACCCGGCAGCAATTGACCCGTCTCGCCAACGTTCCCTTCAGCGAAGCCCTCACCATTACCCTGACAGACAATGCACAATTGGATCTCAGTCTGCGCCAGTTGCTGCTGCAGCTGGTCGTCAAACGTGAGGCGCTGGGTACTGTGCTACGCTCGCGCAGCGAAGATATTGGCCAGTCCAGCGTGAACGCCGTTAGCAGCAACCTGGCCTATAACCTTGGCGTCTATAACAACCAGATGCGCAATGGTGGAAGCAATACCTCCAGTTACCTGTCGTTGAACAACGTCACCGCTCTGCGGGAACATCATGTAGTGCTGGATGGTTCGCTGTACGGTATCGGCAGCGGTCAACAAGACAGCGAATTATATAAGGCAATGTATGAGCGCGATTTCGCAGGCCACCGTTTTGCGGGCGGGATGCTCGATACATGGAACCTGCAGTCGTTGGGACCGATGACCGCCATTTCGGCCGGGAAGATTTACGGTCTTTCCTGGGGAAATCAGGCCAGCTCCACCGTTTTCGACAGCAGCCAGTCGACCACACCAGTAGTTGCTTTTTTACCGGCGGCGGGAGAGGTGCATCTTTTGCGTGACGGGCGACTGCTTAGCGTCCAGAACTTCGCTATGGGTAGCTATGAAGTGGATACCCGCGGACTGCCGTACGGTATTTACGATGTTGAAGTGGAAGTGATTGTTAACGGCCGCGTGGTCAGTAAACGCACCCAGCGAGTCAATAAGCTTTTCAGTCGGGGGCACGGCGTAGGATCGCCACTGGCGTGGCAGATATGGGGCGGCAGCTTTCATATGGATCGCTGGTCGGAGAGCGGGAAAAAGACGCGGCCAGCAAAAGAGAGCTGGCTGGCCGGCGTCTCGGCGTCCGGCTCGCTCGACACGGTGAGTTGGGCTACAACCGGATACGGCTATGACAATCAGGCTGTGGGCGAAACCCGGGTGACACTGCCGTTGACTGAATCAGTTAACGTTAATCTGCAAAATATGCTGGCCAGCGATAGCTCCTGGAGCAGCATTGGCAGCATCAGCGCCACGCTGCCTGGGGGCTTCAGTTCGCTTTGGGTTAACCAGGAGAAAACGCGTATTGGAGATCAATTACGGCGTAACAATGCTGATAACCGGGCTATCGGAGGAACCCTCAACCTCAACGCAATATGGTCGAATTTGGGCACCTTTACTATCAGCTACAACGATGACCGACGTTACAACAGCCATTACTACACGGCGGATTATTATCAGACAGTATACAGTGGAACCTTTGGGTCTCTTGGCCTGCGGACGGGGATCCAGCGTTTTAACAATGGAAACAGCAGTCCTAATACCGGGAAATATGTTGCTCTTGACCTCTCGCTGCCTCTGGGTAACTGGTTCAGTGCCGGGATGACCCATCAGAACGGTTACACCATGGCTAACCTGTCGGCGCGCAAGCAGTTTGATGAAGGAACAATTCGCACCATTGGCGCCAATCTGTCGCGGGCTATTTCTGGGGATACAGGGGATGACAAGACACTCAGCGGTGGCGCCTATGCCCAGTTTGATGCCCGCTACGCCAGTGGAACCTTAAACGTCAACAGCGCAGCGGATGGCTACGTGAATACCAACCTGACAGCCAGCGGCAGTGTTGGCTGGCAGGGAAAAAACCTCGCCGCCAGCGGACGCACCGACGGCAACGCCGGGGTGATATTCAACACCGGATTGGATGACGATGGCCAGATAAGCGCCAAAGTCAACGGGCGAATCATCCCACTCAGCGGAAAGAGTAATTATCTACCGCTCTCTCCCTATGGAAGGTATGAGGTGGAGCTGCAGAACAGTAAAAACTCGCTCGAGAGCTACGACATCGTCAGCGGCCGCAAGAGTAATCTGACGCTCTATCCCGGCAACGTCGCAGTGATTGAGCCAGAGGTAAAACAAATGGTCACCGTCTCCGGTCGTATCCGCGCGGAAGACGGCACGCTGATGTCTAATGCGAGGATTAATAACCATATCGGCCGGACCCGAACCGATGAAAACGGCGAATTTATCATGGACGTGGATAAGAAATACCCCACTATCGATTTCAGCTATGGCGGCAATAAGACCTGCGAAGTGGCGCTGGAGCTAAGCAGCGCGCGCGGTGCCGTCTGGGTTGGAGATGTGGTCTGTAGCGGCCTCTCATCATGGGCGGCGGTACATCAGACAGGAGATAAGAATGAAAGTTAACCCACTGAACGCACTCTTGATTCTCATGCTACTTATGCCAGTGACTGCGCTCAGGGCTGCAGTGTCCAAAACCACATGGCCGGATGCCCCGGCGCGTGAGTTTGTGTTCGTGGAAAACAACTCCGACGATAACTTTTTCGTCACGCCGGGGGGAGTACTTGATCCTCGCATGACCGGAGCCAACCGATGGACCGGTTTGAAATACACCGGCTCTGGCACCATTTATCAGCAGAGCCTTGGCTATATCGATAATGGCTACAACACCCCCCTGGCAGCGGGATGGAAGTATGATATGTGGGTGGAAAACTCGCCGGTGTCGCACCCGTTGACCGGTCTTCGCTGCATCAACTGGTACTCCGGTTGCGATATGGCCACAAGCCTAATTCTGCCGCAAGCCACTGACGCCAGCGGATTTTATGGCGCAACAGTGACCAGCGGGAACGCAAAGTGGATGCATGGCATGATGTCTGACGCATTCTATCAGTATCTGCAACAGATGTCGGTCGGCGGCAGCTTTACAATGACCATCAATGCCTGCCAGACCTCTGTGAGTTATGACGCCAGCAGCGGTGAGCGTTGTAAAGATCAGGCCTCCGGCAACTGGTATGTGCGCAACGTCACTCATACTAAAGCCGCAAATCTTAGGTTGATCAACACAAATTCCTTGGCGGAGGTCTTTATCAACAGTGACGGTGTACCGACCCTCGGTGAGGGCAATGCCGACTGTCGGACCCAAACCATTGGCACACTGTCAGGATTAAGCTGCAAAATGGTCAGTTACACACTGCAGACCAATGGATTAAGTAACACTTCAATCCGTGTTTTCCCGGCAATTGCCAACTCATCCCTTGCTTCTGCCGTCGGCATAAACGATATGCAATTCAGTCTGAATGGCAGTTCCTGGAAGCCAGTAAGCAATACCACCTATTTCTACAACTTTAATGAGATGAAAAGCGCTGATTCGATCTATGTTTTCTTTTCAAGCAACTTCTTTAAGCAGATGGTGAATCTCGGGATCAGCGATATCAACACCAAGGATCTATTCAACTTTCGCTTCCAGAACACCACCTCGCCGGAGTCGGGATGGTATGAGTTTTCTACGTCCAATACACTGATTATCAAACCCCGTGATTTCAGCATCAGCATTATCTCCGACGAATATACATCATCGCCGTCACGAGAGGGATTTGTCGGGAGCGACGAACCGGCGCTTGATTTCGGCTACATCGTCACCACCAGCGGTAAAACAGCCGCCGACGAAGTGCTCATTAAGGTGACCGGACCGGCACAGGTGCTTGGTGGGCGTTCCTACTGTCTCTTTAGCTCCGATGACGGCACGGCAAAAGTGCCGTTTCCGGCGACACTTTCATTTATTACCCGCAACGGAACGGAGCAATCCTACGATGCCGGATGTGATGACAGCTGGCGTGATATGTCCGATGCGCTTTGGCTGACTACGCCATGGACCGATATCTCCGGGGAAGTCGGGCAACTGGATAAGACGACGGTGAAATTTTCTATTCCGATGAATAGCCCCATTTCACTGCGTACGGTGGACGATAACGGCTGGTTTGGCGAAGTCAGCGCTTCAGGAGAAATTCATGTTCAGGCGACGTGGCGTAACATTAACTAAGGCCCTGCTCAGTCTGGTCTGCCTTCTTGCAGCCCCTCAGACTCAGGCTATCTCGGTCGGTAACCTCACCTTCTCCCTTCCGGCCGAGATGGACTTCGCCAGTAAACGGGTAGTGAACAATAACAAAAGCGCGCGGCTGTATCGCATCGCCATCAGCGCCATCGATCGCCCTGGCGGGAGCGAAGTGCGCTCCCGACCTGCGGATGGCGAAGTATTGTTCGCCCCGCGACAGCTAACGTTACAGGCTGGCGAAAGTGAGTATTTCAAATTTTATTATCACGGCCCCCGGGATAATCGCGAACGCTACTACCGGGTTTCATTTCGCGAGATCCCCACTCGCAACCTGACGATGCGAAGTCCGACTGGCGGAGAGGTCAGCATGGAGCCGGTAGTGGTGATGGATACAATTCTGGTAGTACGACCACGTCAGGTTCATTTTCAATGGAATTTCAATAAGGTAGCGGGAACGGTTAGCAACACCGGTAATACCTGGTTTAAATTACTAATCAAACCCGGTTGTAATTCGACAGAGGATGAGGGTGACGCATGGTATCTACGTCCCGGTGATGTGGTTCGTCAGCCAGAGCTGCGTCTGCCGGGAAATCATTATCTTGTCTATAACGATAAATTTATAAAGATCAGTGACACATGCACGACCAAGCCCGGACCTGTAGACTGAACCCTATCATGCCGGTGCGTGCCGGAGATAGCCCTGATTAAAAGACCCGGTCCGCAGCAGACAAAAAATATATCAGGTAAAGGCTTACAGCATGACTGGAGCCTTTACCTGACCACTGATTAATTTAAGTGACTTAAGCCAACCCGGAAACCAATTATCGGAGAGATAATCAGCATGACACTGCCATGCTGAGTACTGACCATGCGCAGGCAAAGAATGGAAAAAGAAGAATTATATATAGAAATGGCATCAAGCTACGAGTGTAGTGGTGAATATTTTCATGCCTGCAAATTCTGGCTGAGAGCCTCTCGTTATACGCAAAATATTGAGAAATTTACCTGGATTCGTAAAAGACTTAGACGATGCAAAGCATTGATAAACATCCTTACGTTGAGAGACCAACACCGCTGAGCCAGCCCCGTCTTCTTTAGAATCAGCAAGACCTGCCGAGAACCTCGCCCAATGCGCGCGGGGAGGAAAGGCGAAAAGCCTGCAGGCCTTAAAAATTCCATCGGGCTTTGATTGACTCTGAACGTAGGCTCTCAGCATCTCTATCGTTGCTCCTCCGGTGCTACAGGCGAAATACGACCTCGACCATTTGACTGCTCCCCGCCCTGAAGCGCAGGGATTCCCACTTCAATGCAACCTGCCTGAGCCACATTAAGCGGCTTGAGGATTTAAAGTCGCTCCGTGGGCTAAAGCGGTCAGCCCGACCGCTTTTATATTCTTCGCGGCATTTACTTCCCTGTCATGGTTAGCCCCGCATTCAGGGCATACCCACGAACGAACAGGGCCATCAATGCGATGGCCGGATCGTTCTTCAGTTCGCTGAAAAAGAACGGATCAGAAAACGCATATATAAAATCATGGATTTGGCCTGAGCGGATATATTCGATTACATTGAATTCTTCTATAACCGGGCCAGGGCCGCCATCATCAAAATGGCGTCAGTCCGGAGGCCTTCGAAGAGGCCTCGTCGTGAGGAAAGTTGTGGGGTCAGATCATTTTTATTGCGGACGTTCTGCCAGATTTGGGCACGGAGAAGACCATTTGACAAATTTGGCATTGTAGACAGATGCATCGTCGCTCACGAAAGATATTTCACCTTCTTTAGCTCCTTCCTTCAGAGTTCCGAGCAGATCTGCCTGCACCAGCCTGTCATCAAACTCCTTACCTTTTTCATCAAAAGCTCTGTAGCAGCCTACATCACCAGTTAATTCAATCGGTTCTTTAGCTTTGCTGTATGTAACAACATTGAACGTTTTTTCGTACATCGGCTTCCCTTTAACCACAACAGTTCCCTCTGAGGATGGAATAGCCTGGATAATCAGTTTATTGTGTAAATCTTCGGCCGCTACTGAAGAAAGCGAGAACAGAACTAGCGAAGAGAGAAGAACCTTAGTTAGCTTTTTCATTTATGACATCCTTATAAGAAAATGAATATTAATTGCGCAACCAGATTACATGTAACAACATATACGGGGACTAAATAATCGTTATCTTTTGCAACGTATTTTGCAGCAATTGGTTTTCATTCTATGTAACGGTAAGCCAATTTGCCGTTCACTTTGATGCAATAGTGCCGCATCGCCAGCAATCCTCAGCACACGCTGTAACAAGCATAAGAGCTTGGGCGATAGCGGAATGCGGATTTTGGAATGCCAGAAGAGAGCTAAACGTTTCTTTTGCTCACGCCCGTGCTCAGAGAAGAATGGACGTTACGGTTTCTGTTGTGAAAAGCACGCTTCGTAAATGTACACACGCCTGAAAAACAGCCCGACGCATTCAAAGCCAAGCTTCACACGTTTACAATTGAACTCCAGTTTTGATAGATTATGGTGAAAACAATTGAAATCAAATATAAAGAAACAAACATAGCAATCAATACCTTAAGCTTGTTATGCCTTCTTAAACAACAGGCACCAAAAATACACGTGGTTAGTGCTGTCTCTTATACACATCTCCGAGCCCACGAGACAGGCAGAAA
>CAMKZP010000140.1 GCA_946477805.1 uncultured Enterobacter sp. | reverse complement strand
AGCATTTATCAATTATATCTTATTAATGATTTTAGTTAAGTTTAATGGTGCTTAATTAACAGTTAAGGTGAGGTAACATTTTCAATGCAGGATATATTATGTTCGCAGTCGATTTTTATAATATATTCTCGCATGTGGCTGAGCTCTTCTTATAAATTCAAATGAATAATTTCGGCTAGCAGATAAATAAAAAATAACCCTATAAATTCGTCACGCAGATAAGACGAAAGTGTGATTTTACGGGAGACATCACATTAGGGCGATGATATGGCGTAGCGCAGGCTGGCAAAAACGTGCGCGTTATCAAAAAGGAGGATTTTTAATTCAGGGAAATAAAAAAGGCCGCCGGGGCGACCTTTTGGAGGGGTTACTCAGCAACTTTCTTCTCTAACTCGCTGGCACCCTGCTTGGTTTTATTCCAGCCTTTCTCGGTACCTTCTTTGGTGGCATCCCACCCTTTCTCGGTGCCTTCTTTGGTTTTGTGCCAGGCCTTCTGCGAATCTTCGCTTACCTTGCTGCCAAAGCTCTCGCTTTTGCCTTCAGCGGCATGCTCTTTCTTCAGCTTCAGCTGTTCACCTTTGTGCTGCTCTTCGTGCAGCTTTTGCTTCGCCTCGTTGGCGTTAGCGTGAGCCGCGGCGACGGTGTCATCGGTTGCGTGTGTGGTCGCAGCAAAAACCGGGGAAGCCAGCAGAACAGCAGATAATGCGATAATTGTTTTTTTCATAATATCCTCATCTAACGTTTTCGGTTATGAGCGAGGTTCAGGATGGCACAGGCGAAGCGGGAAGGCTTTAGGAAAAAACTGTAATGATAAGTTGACGGTTTGAAGGGAAGTGCCAGCAAGTCGATTTGCTGGGGCACAAACAGAGCAGGTGGGCGGGGCTGCACAACAATGTGCAGCCTCCCGGGATGGGCGCGTGGTTTATGCGCAAACTATTGGATATCTACCGTCACGTTGACCTGCGCGTTAAATTTGCCCGTATCAGGTGCGTTACCGGTCGCGTTGAACGGGTAAAGTTGCATCGCACTTGTGCCGGTCTGGTTAGCGTAGTTAAAGTTAACGGGTAACTCTCCGCCCTGAACGCTGATCGTGTGGTTCGATGTGTCTGCAAGACGAACGGCTATATCATCGTTATCCGTTTTAAGCGCGCTTGCGTCGACTGTGGCCGAGGCGCCGTTGAATTCAAGTGTAACCGCGACTCCGTTAGAAATGTTTGAGCATTTTATATTGAAATCCACGCGTCTGGGGGTAAAGCCTGGCGGCGTTTCCCATTGGGTATTAAACGTATTTGACACAATATTTCCGAAATCAACATTAATGACATCCCCTTCATTAATATTGCAGGATTGTGGTACCGTAATGGTTCCCGACATCGTCACTGTCGACATTGGTTTTACACTATACGAACCCGCAGTCGTTGTGCCATATAATCTTGAAATAATAGTCGGTGGAATAGTCATTTGCCCTACAAATGGACGTCTGAAATAAAGGGAAACACTACCCTCGCTTCCGGTTACGAAACTTGTTTGTTCATCGTGAATAACGCCATGGGAAACGTGGTTTGCCACATCCTGAAAGGGAACAGCATTAAATTCCGTTTTCCAGGAGTAATCGTTATAAATGCCGATTTTAACCATAAATTCAAGGTTGTTGTTTAATATATACCAGTTGCTTGCATGCCCGGTTCTCGCACCGTTCGCATCACCTTTGAAGTAAAAACTTGGACCGGACGAATAGGTATCACATACCGCGGTGTATGATCCATTGAGATTCCAGCTATAAATGCTGGGGAATTCGAGCCCAGCTTTATTTTGATCGGGCGATGTGAGCGTCGGGCTATAGTTAAAGTTAAAATTATAAGGAGCGTCACGCTCGCACTTACCGGAGGCTATTGCAAGAGCCTGTTCAACGTGCAAAGCGAAACAGGCTGTTAGAAATAGCTGCCCCAGAAGTATAAATTTAGACAGGCGATTTTTACATTTAAACATGGTGTTGACTCTTGTGGTAAGAGAGTTAGAGTTTACGGGTCATTGCCTGACTGGCGACGCCGAAGTCATTAATGATTTTCCAGGATAAAACGCCATGAGCCTCAACCCCAGACAGCGGAAATCTGGCCGTTGTTTTGGGGGCGACAATTTTTATCCCTTTTAATTCTTTCTGATTAAGGCTAACAGAATAAAAGCTCATGAAATAAGGTGTAGGGTTAGTGACCGTTAATTCATTTTTTTGCAACGACCAGGATAATTTATCACCGACATCCTGCTGAGGATGTTGAATGTTTTTGGGACGATAAAGCAGTTTTATGCGCGTTTTAACGGCAAGCTGGATCTTACTGCCATCATCATCTGTTAAAGGAATAGCTTTTACGTTAAGCCAGAATATTGATTCCCGGTCTGCTGGAAGCGAGGCGGCTTTCTTCATTATGCGCAGGCTCCGCTGGCTTTTTTTTGCAATTTTGAAAAGCGGAGGCGTCAATATAAAAGGTGCAGGTGATTGATCGGCACTCTCTATCCATGACTGAATAAGATATATTTGTGTATTTATATTCAGTACGTCGATAGACGCCGAGTTTTTATTTTCATCATATATTAGCCTGGTACCACCGAGTGCAATGCCTGCATTCGCCATCGCAGGGCATAAGGTGAAAATGATCATGACCATAAATAAGCGTTGTAGACTGTTGCGCATATTCATTCTTCTTACGGAAAACCAGGCAGCATCATTGATGCTGCTCGGTTTTATTGGTATGAGAAAGACAGTTCCACTAACCCTGTCACCGAGCCAGCCGTGGCATTGCCCTGTGGCGTCACCATCCGTGACTGTAAATCCAGGCTCGCAGTATGCGAGGGATTTACCGTTATTAAGCGAGTCGCACCGTTACGGACACGACCTGCTTTGGTGTCTTGAATCTCAATAGCCACATTTGAACTGGTGCCCATATTCTTAAAGTAATCAGGATTACTACCGTCGGACTCGCCGCTAAATGAAACGGTAACGGCGGTTGTCGTAGCAGGACAATCCGTCAGCTTAAGGGTAAAGGGCACCCAGTCAGTTGCATCCCCGCTATTACTCAAATGGTAAGTATAAAAACTGCCCAAAGAAACGTTACCCTGCACCGTATCTTCCGAAGGGATGCAGGGCGAAGCGACAATATTGGCTGAAATATTGACCGCTGTTCCTTCATTAGCAAACGCTACACTCATCCAGTCGGATAATAGTAACAATGCAAAGAATGCCGTCATGATTGATTTCACCATTCCTTGCTCACTTATCCGTCAGGCTTAGCTATAAGTAAAGGTGACCTGCACCGCAGAGCTCACGGCACCCGGTGCAACGGAACCCTTTTCACTGTAAAGACGCGCTTTAACCGTGAAGCTGGCATTGCCTTTATCGACGGTGACGTTGCCATAGCTGGAGCCGTTCTTTAAGAAGGTAGTGCCATCGGTTTTTGCCAGCTGGGTGCTAACGGCTTTAGATCCGCCAGACGCGGCGTTGGCATAGCCGTTCGCGTCGTTAGTATCCGCCGTACCGGCGAAGGTGGCGTTAACTTTGGTGGTCACGCTCGGGCAGCCCGTCAGGTTAAGCGTGTAGTTGCTTGACCATGGCGAAAAACTTTTCGCGGCCGCAATGGTATTTGCCTGAACTTCACCCAACGGAATGGAGACGGTCTGAGATTCAGACGACACCGTGCAGGTTGGCGAAATAATATTGCCTGATACGTTGATCGTTGTATCTGCGGCAAAGGCGGCAGAATTTACTGCACCACTCAGTACCATTACTGTCAGTGCATATTTCGCAATGTTATGTCCATTAATGCTCATGATATTTCCTGTTTTACGATTGTGTAAGTATGAAATTAGTGGTTGTCACAAATTTCTTTAAGACTGACGATGTCAGTCTCCGCTTGTTTGTCAGAGATTTCGTAATGTACCGTACAGGACTCTCCAACACCTTTACCCCACTGAGCTATTAGCAATCCCTTCGCGGGCAGCCCGCTTAAATAAGCTTCGCCTGCTTCTCCCACCAGACCGGCGTTAATTCCGCCTTCGTTATTCTGGAGAGAAATGGAGGTGCCGAAGGGTAAATATTTTCCATTACTCTGCTTTATTTGCATCATTGCGCGATAGCCAATATGGGTGGCGAAAGAGGCTTTCACCACCGCGCCCCGCGTCGGTATGACATCTTTTGCGCTTTCATCTATTTCGACGTTCTGTTTCAGGCTCGTTGAGTCGAGTGAGACCGTATTTCGACGATAGGGTGAAATATATGTCAGCACGGCATAGCCCTGGTCATCGGTTTCGACACCATTGGTATTTTTAATTTTGGTATCGCCCGAACCCGGCGCAGCCACCAGAGCAATGGTCTCGCCTAACGGCTGAGAAAGCGTAATGCCGCCGCTGTGGACAAGCATTCCCCCTTTCAAACCGTAATTTAAGCGGTTTGAATATTTGTTATAGCTATAGCCAATATCGGAGTTACCGTAGCGCCCCTGATACATCAGGGTGGCGTTACCTGAACTGCCCTGGCCTTTATTGCCCTGGCTCTGGCTCACGCTATAGTTAAGGTTATTATCATCCAGCAGCGTTCCGCTGATGCCGGCCTGCTGGGTCATCTGCCCGCTGCTGTCATGGGTCATGTTATAGGTCGCCCATGAGCCATTAAGCCAGCGGTCTAACGGTAAGGATACGTTCAGCGTGAACTGTTTATCGTTATCCTGCCCTGAGATATAGCTGTTGTTAAAGGCCAGGTTATAGGCAATGCCGTTCCAGGTATTGCTATAGCCCCATTGCAGCGTCTGCTCTTTTGAGTCATCGCCCCAATAGTCCTGCACGCTGGCCGAAAAATAAAAAGACCCAAAGCCTTCTGGCATTGATTGGTTAATCGACCCTTCAATTTTGCTGCGCTTGTGCGTGCGAATATCAAATTCTGCCAGGCTGTTATCTTCATCGTTGAGATCGACAGACTCCTGGAGGGTGTAAAAGCCGCTGGTGGAATAGCGATAGCCCAGTAATCTGAAGTCGGTTCCGCTGTCTGCAAACGATTTTGAGTAAAGGAACCGATAAGATTGCCCCTTCTCGGTAACGCCATCCGGCAGGTTCGTTTTCGCCTGGGTGACATCCAGCGATACGGCACCGATTTCGCCCAAGTTGCTACCCACCCCCAGCGCAAGCGCGGTGTAGTTTTCGCTGCCCTGCATGCCGGTATAGAGCGTCAGGCCCTTCGCAAAACCCCGAATCAGCGTGAACTGCCCAAACGTAGGGGTGTCTCCGCCGTAGCCGTCGCGGTATTCGCCAGCGGTTAAGCTGTATTTCGTGCGGCCTTCGCGCTGCAATACGGGGACTGAGGCATAAGGCTGGATAAAGGTCTGCAAACTGCCGTCGCTTTCCTTTATTTCCACCGTCAAATCGCCGCTGTTACCGCTTGGATAGAGATCTGAAATCTCAAATGCGCCTGGCGACACGTAGCTTTGATAAATGACGTACCCGTTTTGACTGATGGTGACCTGGGCGTTGGTTTTTGCAATGCCCCTGACGATAGGCGCGAAGCCCTGCAGACTGTCGGGTAGCATTTCATCATCAGAGGCGAGCTGAATGCCCCTGAACTGCTGGCCGTCAAAGATATCCGCCGTTGAATAGCTGTCACCCATCACCAGCTGCGACTTAAGGGCCACAATACTGCGCTGCACGTAGTTATTGATGCTCTGCCAGTTTCGTTCACCGTCGGTTTTGTTCAGCGCGGAGTTGTTACGGTATCTCCACGGGCCGAGATTAAGGCCAGAACGTAAATTCAGGTAATAGCTGTTATCGGTACCATTACCGTGCGATCCTTCCCCGGAATCTGAGGAAACCGACGACCCTTGTTCCTTTTGTTTCTCGTTTGCTCCAGAAAAGTCATAGTCGAGCAACAGCGCGGTGATCCCGTCGTCCCAGTTTTTGGGATCGACGTAGCCGCGGGCATTTTGTGAAATTAACGCCTGCGGGATACTGAGTAATAATTTTTGCTGGCCAAAATCAAATTCATATGTGGCGCCTTTGACCTGGAGTAAAGTCAATGAGCACTCGGTTTTTTGGGCCGTATTCTCTGTTGTAGTATTGTCTTGAGCGCTCTCATCTGCCGAGGTTTTTTCTTCGCTTTTGTTTGCGAATTTTACGCCATAGGACTCCAGCTCTTCCTGGGTGAAACAGGGAATAAGGCCAACCGATTTGTTTTTCTCTGTTTCAGCAGCGTTCTTAGGCGGTGCGATAAACTCGACATAGCGGTGGTCCATTTTAATATCATTAATAATGATATCGACCAGGTACCGTCCCGGCTGCTGGCCGCCGTTATCGGATGCGAATGCCGATAGATCGGCAACATCACCATCAACATGCTCAAGAAACGCGGGATTAAAATTAGCTTCGGCGTAACAGCCCTGTGCAAAAACACCCAGAGCGATGCTACCCATAGCAAAATATCCTAATTTTCTCTTTTTATAGGTGTATTTGAAAAAATTGTAATCCTTTAGGGATATTTTAACGTGTGACATTCGCTATCTCTTGATCATGGTGCCATGGCAACGATTTAATTATCTGATTACGGCTTTAACAGGGTTGGTCAGTCCGCCAAAATCAGTAATAGCCGTAAACTGCAGTTCCTGAGCGTTACCCGCAGCAGCAGGGAATTCATAGGTGGCTTCGCTTTTCGGTAAAACCATATTCACGTCTTTTACGTCGTTGCCGTTAATTTTCACCTGATCTAACGTCACTGAATATTCTGATGGGTTTTTCACCACGAGCTTATTGCCGGAGTGGAACCACTGTAATTGTGCGGGGGCATCGTCTACTTTCGTGGTTAACGTTGTTGGACGATAGAAGAGCTTAATACGGGTTTTAATCGCCAGCTGCAGCACGTTTTGGGATTCACCTTCCTCTGGCGCGGGTGGAATGGCCTTGACGTTAACCCAAAACACCGATTCACGATCGGCAGGCACATCGCCCGGTGTTTTAACAATGCGTAACATATTTTCTTTTGCGGCATTTAACCGGAAAAGGGGAGGGGTTAACGTAAAGGGAACGTTTTTATTACCGTTGCTGTCGTCAACCCAGGACTGAATAAGGAAGTATTGTTTTTCTGTTTTATTAGCAACCGTGAGCGAGGCTTCTTTATTTTTTGCGTCAAAAACGACACGCGTAGAACCCAGAACAACACCGCCCACAGCAAACGCAGATTGAGATGCGGCCGCTAATAACAGACCCGCAGCAAGCAGTTTAAATTTAGATTTCACAGATATTTCCTCAGTTACGGGCACCAACGACTGTTGGTGCCCTGAATGAATTACTTATAGGCCAGCTGGAATTCAGCCTGGGAGTTAGCGTGACCCGCAACAACAGGAATTGCGGTAGAAACGTAACGCGCTTTGAACATCAGCGTATTCTGGCCATCTTTCAGAGCGTAGTCAGAGCTCGGCTTGTTCAGTGGAATCACGGTTGCAGTCGTGGCATCGGAAATTTCGATACCCACGCCTTTAGCTGCGCCAGACTGGCCGCCGATACCCAACAGATCCTTATTCAGTTCGTCGCTTGAGCCACGGAAGGTAATGTTGGTATTTTTCAGCGTGGTGGTGGTGCACTCTTCCAGAATGATTTTAAAATCCTGATATGCTGATGAATCTTTCACTTTTGCAAAAGTGGAAGATTTCACCTGGCCCAGGTTTACGTTCAGGTTCTGCGTGTCGGTTGAAACGACGCAAGGTGCATTTACGATGTCGCCCGTGAAGTTAACGGTGCCATCGCTTGCCATCGCCGCAGCGCTAAACATGCCAGCGATAAGCACAGCCGGAACAGATAATTTAACAAATTTCATTTTTACATCCTTAATATTGAGATTTACCCATTCACTTGGGTAAATGTACGTGGATAACATATTTAACTGTTTTAAAGTTCTTCGCTTACGTAAATGCGTGCGGGTAGTTAACTGAAATCCTGCTGGGCATTACGTTTCATTTATAATATTTCCGAGATTTAAGTTTGTCTTCTGATAATTTTTGATTGCGAAAAGTGAAAGCATTTACAATCTCAATAACGCTATGTTTTTTATGCTTAAAGTCTTTGATTAAGCGTTTCTTAATTTATCATTACGAGATTAATTAGCAGTGAGGTGGTAATGTGCCGGTAATAAGTAGTAACAGCTGCTTTTAGTTCGGAATGCATTTCCGGAAGAAGGGGTAATTGTCTAAATCCGTACCTCATGACTTTTATCTTTTAATATCATCGACAAAT
>CAMKZP010000139.1 GCA_946477805.1 uncultured Enterobacter sp. | reverse complement strand
TGGGCTCGGAGATGTGTATAAGAGACAGCCTCTGAAGAGATCAAAAACGCGCCCGCTGCGCCGGGCATTTTCCAGCGCCTGCTGTGCTGGGAGGGCTTCCTGCTGGCGGTGACGCTGGCGGTGTTCGTGGGCAACGCCCTCGCCTCGCCCTACTTCCTCGACGTCTGGAACCTCTCCGACGCGACGTTCAACTTCACCGAAAAGGCGATCGTCGTGCTGCCGATGGCGATGCTGATTATCGCCCGGGAAATTGACCTGTCGGTGGCGTCCACAATCGCCCTTAGCTCCACGGCGATGGGCTTTTGCGCGGCGGCGGGCGTCGATACGCCCCTGCTGGTGTGCGTGGGGCTCGGCGTGGGGCTGCTGTGCGGGCTGTTCAACGGCATTCTGGTGACGCGCTTTAACCTGTCGTCCATCGTCATCACCATAGGCACCATGAGCCTGTACCGCGGCATCGCCTACATCCTGCTCGGCGATAAGGCGCTGAACAGCTACCCGGAGAGCTTCGCCTGGTTCGGCCAGGGCTACGTCTGGGGGGCGCTGTCGTTCGAGTTTGCGCTGTTTATGGTGCTGGCCGCGGTGTTTGCCTTTGTGCTGCACCGCACCAACTTTGGCCGCCGCACCTACGCCATCGGCAACAACCCGACCGGCGCGTGGTATTCCGGCATCAACGTTAAGCGCCACAGCCTGATCCTGTTTGCGCTGGTGGGGCTAATGTCCGGCCTCGCGTCGGTGCTGCTCACCTCGCGTCTGGGCAGCACGCGCCCGACGATTGCGATGGGCTGGGAGCTGGCGGTGGTGACGATGGCGGTGCTCGGCGGCGTCAATATTCTCGGCGGGTCCGGCAGCATGGTGGGGGTGATTATCGCCGCCTTCCTGATGGGGCTGGTGACCTTTGGCCTGAGCCTGCTCAACGTGCCCGGCATCGTGATGTCGGTGATTATCGGCGCCATGCTGATCGTGGTGATTTCGCTGCCGATTATTACCCGCCGGGTGATGCAGCGAAGGCGGATTTAAATTGTCCCCTCACCCTGCCCTCTCCCCGGAGGGGAGAGGGTGAAAACCGCTCCGGGAAGTCCCCTCTCCCCTCCGGGGAGAGGGTTAGGGTGAGGGGAAAGGATTATCTCAAAATCATATTAAGGAGAATTATCATGAGCTTTATGCTGGCATTGCCAAAAATCAGCCTGCACGGCGCGGGCGCCATCGGCGATATGGTCAACCTGGTGGCAAACAGGCAGTGGGGAAAGGCGCTGATTGTTACCGACGGCCAGCTGGTAAAACTGGGCCTGCTCGACAGCCTGTTTACCGCGCTGGACGCCCATCAGATGTCGTATCACCTGTTCGATGAGGTGTTCCCGAACCCAACGGAAGCGCTGGTGCAGAGGGGATTTTCGGCATATCAGGACGCAGAGTGTGATTACGTGATCGCCTTCGGCGGCGGCAGCCCGATTGATACCGCCAAGGCGATTAAAATCCTCACCGCGAACCCTGGCCCGTCAACCGATTATTCCGGCGTCGGCAAGGTGAAAAACGCGGGCGTACCGCTGGTGGCGATCAACACCACCGCAGGCACGGCGGCGGAGATGACCAGCAACGCGGTGATCATCGACTCCGCGCGTCAGGTGAAAGAGGTGATCATCGATCCGAACATTATTCCGGATATCGCCGTAGACGATGCCAGCGTGATGCTCGACATTCCCGCCTCCGTGACCGCTGCAACGGGCATGGACGCATTAACCCACGCCGTTGAAGCCTACGTATCCGTGGGCGCGCACCCGCTGACCGACGCCAACGCGCTGGAGGCCATCCGCCTGATCGCCCTCTGGCTGCCGAAAGCGGTCGAAGACGGCCAGAGCCTGGAAGCACGCGAGCAGATGGCGTTTGGACAGTATCTGGCGGGCATGGCGTTTAACAGCGCCGGTCTCGGTCTGGTGCACGCCCTGGCGCACCAGCCGGGGGCGACGCACAACCTGCCGCACGGCGTATGCAACGCCATCCTGCTGCCGATCGTCGAAAGCTTTAACCGCCCGAACGCGGTGGCCCGCTTCGCCCGCGTGGCGCAGGCGATGGGCGTGGATACGCGCGGCATGAGCGACGAGGCGGCCAGCATGGCAGCGATTCAGGCGATTCGCGACCTGAGCGCTCGCGTGGGCATTCCGTCCGGCTTCAGCGAGCTGGGCGTCACCAAAGCGGACATCGAAAGCTGGCTGGATAAAGCCCTCGCCGACCCGTGCGCGCCGTGCAACCCGCGCACCGCCAGCCGCGATGAGGTCCGCGAGCTGTACCTGGAGGCATTATGATCCGCAAAGCCTTTGTTATGCAGGTAAACCCGGACGCGCACGAGGAGTACGAGCGTCGCCACAATCCTGTCTGGCCCGAGCTGGAAGCGGTGCTCAAGGATCACGGCGCGCACCACTACGCCATTTATCTCGACAAGGCGCGCAGCCTGCTGTTTGCCACGGTGGAGATAGAGTCCGAGGAGCGCTGGAACGCGGTTGCGAATACCGACGTCTGCCAGCGCTGGTGGAAGCATATGGGTGACGTCATGCCGTCGAACCCGGACAACAGCCCGGTGAGCGCGGATCTGCAAGAGGTGTTCTACCTGGACTGATTTTCATCAATGCCATAAAAATATGCGCATGCTCGCACTTCTTAAAAACCCCTGGCTTACCAGGGGTTTTGCTATTGAATGGTTTACTCGCTGTGTTAATTTCACCCAAAACTGGCATATGCCAGTTAATCATGGAGTGATTTAACATGTCTCAATTAAAGGTCGTCACCCTCGGCGGCGGTTCGGGGTACACCCCGGAACTGATCGACGGATTTATTCGCCGTCACCACGCGCTGCCGGTTAGCGAATACTGGCTGGTCGATATTGAATCGGGAAAGGAGAAGCTCGCGATCGTTGGCGCGCTGGCCCAGCGGATGGTGAAAAAGGCGGGGATCAACATGACCGTTCACCTCACCACGGATCTGGAGGCAGCCCTGGCAGGCGCGCACTTTGTCACCACGCAAATCCGCGTGGGCCAGCTGGCAGCGCGTATTCAGGATGAAAAAATCCCGCTCCGCTACGGCGTGCTCGGCCAGGAAACGACCGGCCCCGGCGGGTTTATGAAAGCGCAACGTACGATCCCCGTGCTGCTGGATGTAGCGAAAAAAATGGAAAGGCTGTGCCCGGACGCATGGCTGATCAACTTCACCAACCCCGCCGGGATCGTGACCGAAGCGCTGGCAAAATATAGCCCCGTCAGGTCGATAGGCATTTGCAGCGGTGCGAACAGCATGATGCGCGACGTTGCGAAGGCCTATGACGTCGAAAGAGAGGCGGTGGATGCCCGCTTTATCGGTCTCAACCACCTGATATTCGCCGACAGGATCAGGGTGCTGGGGCAGGATCGCACGGACGATTTTATCGAGAAACTGGCTCGGGGTACGGGACACAATCAGCTAAAAAACGTCCCGGACATCGGGCTGCCCGCCGAATTCATCCGCGCCCTGCGGCTCTATCCGCTCTCCTATTTGAAATATTTCTATCTCAGCCGCGAAATGGTTGAACACGAGCTCGACGCGCTTGGGCGCTGCGGCACGCGCGGAGAGCAGTCGCTTGCGATTGAAAAGCAACTGTTTTCCCTTTACCGCGACCCGACGCTGTGTGAAAAACCCGCGGCCCTTTCCGCGCGCGGCGGCGCGCTTTACTCCGATACGGCCTGCTCCATCATCAGCGCGATTCACAATAATCAGCGCGAAATCCACGTCGTTAACGTGCCTAACCGGGGCACAACGCCGGATTTGCCCGACGCCGCGGTGATTGAAACAAACGCCGTGATCGATGCCAGCGGCGCGCATCCGCTGAGCTATGGGCGTCTTCCGCTCGCCGTCAGAGGGCTGATTCAGAGCGTAAAAGCCTTTGAAGAACTCACCGTGGAAGCCGCCGTCACGGGGGACCGTAACCTGGCGCGGCTCGCGCTCTCTTCACATCCCCTCGTGCCCTCCGTTGCCGTGGCGGAAGCGATCTTACGCGACTATCTGCTCGCCAACCGCGATTTCCTGCCGCAGTACGCCTGCTGATCATTCGGTTTTTACAGGGAGTGTCTATGAACCCTTTTCTGGAGAATCAGTTAGTGCCGATCATGATGAAGATCGGCAATAACGTCATTCTTGTCGCCGTACGTAACGGTATCGCGTTTACGCTGCCGTTCATTATTGCTGGCAGCCTGTTTCTGATTGTGGCTAATCTGCCCATTCCCGGCTGGAGCGGATGGATTGGACAATATGCGGATTTGCTCAGCGTTCCGGTGCAGGTCACCTTCGGCGCGATTGGCCTGATCGCGGCGATTGGCATTAGCTATAACCTGGCCAGGCACTACGCGCTGGATGGCCTGAGCTGCGTCTGCATTACGGTGGCCGTGTTTTTGCTGTCGCAGATTGACGAGCATCACCGGATAAACGTCGATAACTTCGGCGCTTCGGGGCTGTTTTCCGCCATTATGCTGTCCGTCATAACGGTCTACATTGTGCGCTTTTTTATCTGGCGCAAAATCTACATCTCGCTGCCGGACGGCGTGCCCCCCGCCGTGCTCCAGTCTTTTGTCAGCCTCGCGCCGGCCTGCGTCTGTCTGGTGCTTATCTGGACGGTGAGAGTCATACTGAATTTTGATATCAATGCCTTTTTCACGCTGGTGTTAAGCCCGCTCGTGACGGGGCTCGACACGCTGCCGGGCATGCTGATACTGGTTGGGCTGATTTCCCTTCTCTGGTGCTGCGGCATTCACGGCACCAACGTGCTGTCGGGCATTACCAGCCCTATTTTCCTGAAATTTATTGCGGATAACACCGAGGCGTATCTCTCCCACCAGCCGATACCGCACGTGAGCGCCGAGGGCTTCTACACCATATTTATCTGTTCAGGCGGCTCCGGCGCCACCATGGGCTTAGTGCTGGCGATGCTGATGTCAAAGAGCCGCTATTACCGATCCGTGGGCCGCGTCTCCGTCGGGCCAGCGCTGTTTTGCATCAACGAGCCGGTAATTTTTGGCGTGCCGATGGTGCTGAACCCGCTGATGATGATCCCGCTGATTGTCGCGCCAATGGTGATGTGTACCTGCTCGTGGCTGCTGATGACGTTCGGGGCGATCGGCAAGCCGGTGTTTCAAATCCCGTGGACGATGCCGCCGGTGCTGAACGCCTATTTCGCCACCGGAGGGAATATCCCTGCCGCCATCTGGTCCGGCTGCATGGTGCTTATCTCTGCGCTAATCTATTTCCCTTTCTTCAAAATACTTGAGAAGAAGCAGCTCGCGCAGGAAAAGCGCGAAAATGAAGCCGAGCTGCGCCAGCCCGCTGGGCAAGGTTAAACTTTAGGGCGCAGGTCTGCGCCCGCCTTCTCCTTCGGTGATAAACTGTCCGCCTTCATGACTGACTGATACCGTCCTATGGCCGCTCGCTATATTGAAATCAAGAACAGCATCAGAGACGACATTTTGAGTAATCGCTATCGGGTGGATGAAAAAATCCCGTCTGAAAGGGAGTTGTCTCAACTCTACGGCGTGACCCGGGTGACGCTGCAAAAGTCCATGCACCTGCTGGAGCAGGAGGGCTTAATCGAGCGCATCCACGGCAAGGGAATGTTTGTCACGCGCCCCCTCGCCAACGATCTGTACGAGCTGAACAACGGCACCGGCGATTCGGTTCTGGGCTTTTCCCGGGAGTTTAGCCAGGTTAAGGTTTCCAGCCGCCTTATCCGCCATCAGCTGTTACTTCCCGGCCCGGCTATCGCCCGGCAGCTGGAGATGCAGGCCGAACGTGAGGTTCACTTTATCCGCCGCGTGCGCCTGATTGACAACACGCCGGTGCTGGTAGAGGACTCATGGATTAACGCCGCGGTGGTCGCCACCATCCCCGACGAGGTGCTAAACGGCGGCTCGCTGTACGAATACATCGAAACCTGTACCGGGAAAAAGATTAAGTTTTACAACTCGGTCATTGAGGGCGATCTGTTTTCCAGGGAGATGGCAAACCTGCTGGACATCGCGCCTGGCATGCCGATGCTGAAAGTCTCCGGCGTCACCAAGCTTGAGGACGGCACCGCCTTTAACTATTCCATTGGCTACAACCGCGCGGATAAATTCAAAATAAAAAACAGCTGGGTGGGGAAATAGCGCGCCACGGTGGCCTGTGGCGCGTGTGCGTTAGCGGGCCACGGGCGCTGACTGCAGCGCATCAATGTCCTTGCGGCCGGAAAGCGTAAACGCCGACACCACCGTAATCGCCAGCACGAAACAGCCGAGCATCAGATACGTCTCCTGGAAGCCGATCCGGTCATACATATTCCCGGCGAAGGCGGAGAGGAAAATCGCCGCCGACTGCTTGGCGAACTGGAAGCCAATCAGGTAGATAGTCGCCGACAGGCGCGTATCAAACACCCCGGTGATGTACTTAAACGCGCCCACCAGCAGGAACGGCACTTCCAGGGCGTGCAGCATCTTCAGGGCAATCACCTCCACGGCGGTGGTGGCAAACGACGAGCCGATGATGCGCGTCGCCATAATCACCCCGGCAATCAGCAGCGTGTTCTTCGCGCCGATGCGGTTGATGATCCACGGCGAGCAGAACATGATGATCGCGTTACAGATTTCTCCCGCCGTCGTCGCAAAACCAAAGGCGCGGGTGCCTTCCTGCGGCGTGGCGAAGAAGGTTTTGAAGAAGGTGGCAAACTGCTGGTCGAAAACGTCATACACGCAGGCCACGCCGATTACGTACAGAATGAACATCCACATCCTGCGCTGGCGGAACAGGTTAAAGACGGTTTTGGCGGTGATCTGCGGCTGATTCGCGCCCAGGGCATTCATCACCTGCGCCGTCTGGTTGGGCTTCGGCTTCGCCACCACCAGCAGCAGCATCAGCAGCAGCGCCGCCCCCGATCCCATCCAGAAGACGTACGACGGATCGATGCCAAACAGGATGCCGCCCGTAGAGGCGCACAGCCCCCAGCCGAGACAGCCGAACATCCGCGCCTTGCCGTACTCGAAGAAGCTGTTGCGGCTCACGCGTTCGATATAGGCCTCAATCGCTCCCGATCCCGCAGAGAAAACAAAGCCGATGTACAGCCCGCCGCTCAGCGCCCCGAGCCAGATATTCATTTTCAGCAGCGGCGCGAAGACGTACAGAAAGAACGGCGCGAACAGGAACAGCAGCACCGCAATAATCCACAGCAGATGCTTTTTCAGCCCCAGCTTGTCTGAAATCACCCCCAGCACCGGCTGGAAGGCGATGGCAGACAGCGAAATGCAGGAGAAAACAATCCCGGTGTGGGTTTTATTCAGGCCGATGATGTCCGACAGCCAGATCGGCAGAAACGGAAAGCAGGTGGCCATGATGAAGAAGTAGAGAAAGAAAAACAGCCCGAAGATCCAGAAGTTAGGATTGTCTTTGTGGGTACAGGTTGTTGTGTTCATTATTTTTATCCTCAACGGAGGGCCGGCTGCCCGGCCCGTCACCCTTACACGCGTTCAACGCCAATCAGAATGGCGGTTTCCGGATCCAGAATCGGCAGCGCAATACCCGCCTGCATCAGCCACTCGCCGCTCGCCGTTTGCGGCGTTTCCATCCACGACGGCAGCTTGCGCATGGTGTGCCCGCCCTCGCCCGTAATCTGGATGTTCGAGCGATCGAGCAGCGTGATGCGGTACCGCGCGCCCGCGTCCAGCCCCGGCATGCGCAGCGGCATCATCAGGGTGTAATCCGGCATTCTGAGCTGGCTGACGATAAACAGCCCCTGCGTTTTGTCTTCGCTCACGATACCCTGCGCGAGGGTGGTGGCGTCCGGCATATCGATCCGCCACTGGGTGCCGTGATGAATGACCTCGCGCCACCGCTTGTGCAGCGCGGCGTAGTGCCGATAGCCCTCACGCTCGGCGTCATCAACGGTGAGCGGATCCAGCTCCAGCCCCATATGGCCAAACAGCGCCGTCAGCCCGCGGAACTGAATGCTGTGCTGGCGGAAGGTGGCGTGACATTTATGATGACCGATATGCGCCCCCATCACCTCCGGCGGGAAGAAGTAGCTCATGCCGCGCTGGATAGCGTTGCGCTCCAGCGCGTCGTTGTTGTCGGACGCCCAGAAGCGGTGGCAGCGGGTCAGCACCTCGTAATCAATTCGCCCGCCGCCCGACGAGCAGGATTCAAACTCAATGTGCGGGAAGCGTTCTCCCAGCACGTCCAGCAGGCGATAAAACTGGCGGGTCTGCGCGTCGGCAGCGGCTTTGCCGTTGTGTCC
>CAMKZP010000138.1 GCA_946477805.1 uncultured Enterobacter sp. | reverse complement strand
ACAGGTCCACGCCCCGGTGCGTCGTGCCGCCCCACTGGTAGTGAGTCCCCTTCCACTTCTGGTATTGGTCAAGTATCCGGGAGCGCAGCGGCCCCGTCTCCTGGTGCTCCAGCGCAGATCGGGCAGGCGACACGGCCAGCTCGCTGTCCATCGATAGCATCGACGCGGGCAGCTGAAAACTGAATGCAGAAAACGACGCAAAGCATAACGAGAGTATTGAAATAAGCGATCTAAGAGTCATATCAAGAAAGAAGAAGTGAGTGAATTTTTCCTTACCTGTGGGGACCAAGGGTTCCCCTAAATAGCTGTCGATGTGGCGATAATATAGACAGATTATTTTTTGACCAACCTTTATCGAGGCCAAAATTGGACTGACATTCAGGTCGCAAGATTGAGAAAAAAATGTATGTGCTATAAGGTCTGTGAAGGTAAAGCAGGTAAACTAATGAACAGAATGTGTATTTCAGCTAAGACGTATTTATGACCAATATGATTGCCGACGAAGCCGTCGCGAAGTCCAGCGTGCTCTCCGTCTTTGACTTTGACGGAACCCTGACCCACCACGACAGCTTTATTCCCTTCCTGCGTTTTGCCTTCGGCAAACGTTACTTTGCGGGCAGACTGGTGCGCATGGCGCTGCCAACGCTGCACTGCGTGCGCCGCAAGCTCACGCGCGATGAGCTGAAAGAGGTGCTGATCAAAACGTTCCTGACCGGGGTCGATGAGCACTGGCTGCGCCAGCAGGCGGAAGTTTTCTGCGAAAAATACTGGGGCAAGCTGATGCGCCCTGAAGGGGTACTGGCGGTGGCGGCTGAAGTCAATTCCGGGGCTGAAGTGACCATCTGCTCCGCCTCGCCGGCGCTGGTGCTGCAGCCGTGGGCCGACAAGCTCGGTATTAAGCTGATTGGCACGCAGCTGGAGGTAAAAAACGGCAAGCTGACCGGGCGGATCACCGGCAACAACTGCCGCTGTGCGCAGAAGGTGGCCAGGCTTGAAAAGGTGTACGGCGATCTGAACGCCTATCACCTGCGCGCCTGGGGCGATACGCGCGGCGATCACGAGCTGCTGGCGGCGGCGCAGGATCCGCACTGGCGCCATTTCCATCATCCGCGCAAGCGCCGGAACTCACCGATTCAGTAGCCTTGTGCCCTCACTCCGACCCTCTCCCACAGGAAGAGGGCGGAAATAGGGACATCAGGCCTCTTTCCTGCCAGGGAACATCACGCTCGCAAGGATCCCCAGCGCCAGCACGCCAAGCACCACAAACAGGCTGGCCGTCGCGCCAATGTTGTAGCCGTGGTGCCAGAAGTGATCGGTTGCATTCAGACCCAGCTTAAACGCCACGAAGAACAGCAGCAGCACCACCGCTTTCTCCAGATGCACCAGATACTGCTTCAGCGCCTCCAGCACGAAATAGAGCGTACGCAAGCCGAGGATGGCGAACATCATCGCGCTGTAAATAATGAGCGGCTCGCGGCTCACGGCGATAATGGCCGGTACGGAGTCAAAGGCGAACATCACGTCAGACAGCTCGACCACCGCCACGCAGAGCAGCAGCGGCGTGGCGTAGCGCTTTGCTTTCTTCACGCGCCCGACCATCACGTCCTGGTTTTCCGGCTTCTCAAGCTCCGCATCCACCTCTTTCTGCGTCAGAATAAAGGCATGGCTGCTGATTTTCGGCCAGACGGGATAAAAGCGTTTGACCAGACGGTAGGCCAGGTGGCCGGAGTAATCCTCAACTTCGTCGCTCTCTTCATTGCGCCTGAGCATCATCACCGCCGTCCAGCCGACGACCAGCGCGAACACCACCTCCACGTACGGCCCCAGGCTCAGCAGGCTGGTGCCGATGGCGACAAAAATGCCGCGGAAGACGATGGCGCCCAGCACGCCCCAGTAGAGCACGCGGTGACGGTACTTATCCGGCACGCCGAACCAGGCGAAAATCGCCATCATGACGAACAGATTATCGATGGAGAGCACTTCCTCCAGCGCATAGCCGGTGAGGAACAGGCTCGCCATTTCGGCGCCGTGGTGGATATAGAGGAACCCGGCAAAGGCCATCGCCATCGAGAACCAGAACACGGACCACAGGGCCGCGCTTTTCAGCGAGACGGGCTTATCGTGACGGTGCATGAAGAGGTCGATGAACATCGCCCCAACGGCCATCACCACAAAGACAACAACGGTTTCCGTCGGGAAACCGAGATGAGCAGCAGACATACAACACCCTTTTATCGAGGCAAAACACAACACCATGCAGACTGGCCGGGGCCAGGAGAGAAATAGCGTGCCTTGAAGAAGAGCGGCACGCTAAAAATTCATATTAACCGTTCTTTTCAGCCAGCGCCTGCGCGCATGCCCAGGCGCTGGCCCACGCCCACTGGAAATTATACCCGCCGAGCCAGCCGGTAACGTCCATCACTTCACCAATGAAGTACAGCCCCGGCACGCTGCGGGCCTCCATGGTGCGCGAGGAGAGCGCGTCGGTATCCACGCCTCCCAGCGTCACTTCCGCCGTGCGGTAGCCTTCCGTACCGTTTGGCTGAACGCGCCAGTTTGTGAGCGTCTCGACCAGCGTTTCCTGCTCGCGGCTGTTCAGCTGCTTCAGCGACACGTCGGGGATCTGTCCCAGCACCTGCAAACACTCCACCAGACGCTTCGGGAGCTGCATCGCGAGGGTATTTTTCAGGCTTTGGTTCGGGTGCGCGGCGCGCTGCGCGTTGAGGAAGGCCGCCAGGTCGCAGTCCGGAACCAGGTTCACCGTGACGAACTCGCCCGGCTGCCAGTAGCTGGAGATCTGCAGCACCGCCGGGCCGGAGAGGCCGCGATGGGTAAAGAGCAGGTTTTCGCGAAACACCGTGCCGTCTTCGGCGGCTATGACCGACGGAACCGAAACGCCGGAAAGCGTTTGTAGCTGTTCAAGGAGAGGTTTATGCAGCGTGAACGGCACCAGGCCCGCGCGCGTCGGCAGCACCTTGAGGCCAAACTGCTCGGCGATTTTGTATCCGAACGGGGTGGCCCCCAGCCCCGGCATCGACAGGCCACCGCTGGCGATCACCAGGCTGTCGGCGCTGACGGTGTCTCCGTTGAGCTGCAGCGTATAGCCCTGGTCATCGCGGGAGACCTCAAGCACCTCCGTGCGCAGGCGCATCGTTACGCCGCCCTTCTCGCACTCGGCCACCAGCATGTCGACAATCTGCTGGGCGGAATCGTCGCAGAACAGCTGTCCCAGCGTTTTCTCATGCCACGCGATACCGTGCTTGCCCACCAGATCGATGAAATCCCACTGGGTATAGCGCGCCAGCGCAGATTTACAGAAATGGCGGTTTTGGCTCAAATAGGCCGCGGGTTCGACGTAGAGATTCGTAAAGTTGCAGCGGCCGCCGCCGGACATCAGGATCTTGCGGCCAGGCTTTTTACCGTTATCCAGCAGCAGCACGCGACGCCCCGCCTGTCCGGCCATCGCCGCACAAAACATACCCGCCGCACCGGCGCCAATTACCACGGCATCAAACCTTTCCACGTCAAAATCCTCATCGTTAACTGCCGCGGATTGTAAAGTTTCCTCTGTGGTCACACCAGCGTAAAAAGATATTACAAAGGCATTTCATTGAAATTTAACGAATATCCTTTCTGGCACATTTCCCAAATCAGGTGGTATGTCAAAAAAAGTCTATATTTCACTTTGCCCGTTGCGCATTTGTCCTGGATAATGCGCCGCGTTCATGTCCTCAAAATGGCGTAACGTCCTATGCTACATTTGTTTGCCGGCCTGGATTTACATACCGGGCTTTTACTCTTGCTTGCTCTGGTTTTTGTACTGTTTTACGAAGCGATCAACGGCTTCCACGACACTGCAAACGCAGTAGCAACGGTTATTTACACTCGCGCAATGCGATCGCAGGTTGCGGTCGTTATGGCGGCAGTATTTAACTTTTTTGGTGTCCTTCTGGGCGGACTGAGCGTTGCGTATGCCATTGTGCATATGCTGCCAACGGATCTGCTTCTCAACGTTAGTTCTGGCCATGGCCTTGCTATGGTGTTCTCAATGCTGCTTGCTGCGATTATCTGGAACCTCGGTACCTGGTATTTCGGCCTGCCTGCATCCAGTTCTCACACCCTCATCGGCGCGATTATCGGTATCGGGTTAACCAATGCCCTGATGACCGGCACCTCGGTCGTTGATGCGCTGAATATCCCGAAAGTGCTGGGTATTTTCGGCTCTCTGATCATCTCCCCTATCGTGGGCCTGGTGGTCGCCGGCGGGTTAATTTTCATCCTGCGTCGCTACTGGAGCAACACGAAAAAACGTGCGCGTATTCACCTGACGCCAGCAGAGCGTGAAAAGAAAGACGGCAAGAAAAAGCCGCCGTTCTGGACGCGTATTGCCCTGATCATTTCTGCTATCGGCGTGGCCTTCTCTCACGGCGCGAACGATGGACAGAAAGGCATTGGCCTGGTGATGCTGGTACTGATTGGCGTCGCTCCGGCAGGTTTCGTGGTCAACATGAACGCTACCGGCTACGAAATCACCCGTACCCGTGACGCCATTAACAACGTTGAAGTTTACTTCCAGCAGCACCCTGAGCTGCTGAAGAAAGCGACCGGCGTTGACCAGCTGATTCCGTCTCCGGAAGCCGGCGCGGCCACCGCACCCGGCGAGTTCCACTGCCATCCGGCAAACGCGATTAACGCGCTGGAACGTGCGAAAGGCATGCTGGGCGATATCGAAAGCTACGACAAACTGGCAGTTGAACAGCGCGGTCAGCTGCGTCGCATTATGCTCTGCATCTCCGACGTGACCGATAAAGTCGCGAAGCTGCCGGAAGTGAACGCGGACGACCAGCGTCTGCTGAAGAAGCTTAAAGGCGATATGCTCAACACCATCGAGTACGCGCCAATCTGGATCATCATGGCCGTCGCGCTGGCGCTGGGTATCGGTACGATGATTGGCTGGCGTCGCGTGGCGACCACCATCGGCGAGAAGATTGGTAAGAAAGGCATGACGTATGCGCAGGGCATGTCCGCGCAGATGACGGCCGCGGTTTCTATCGGTCTGGCGAGCTACACCGGTATGCCGGTCTCCACCACCCACGTCCTTTCTTCGTCCGTGGCGGGCACCATGATTGTTGACGGCGGTGGCCTGCAGCGCAAAACCGTGACCAACATTCTGATGGCCTGGGTATTCACCCTTCCGGCATCTATCCTGCTGTCTGGCGGTTTGTACTGGATTTCGCTGAAGCTGATTTAATGGGCTAAACGCGACAAAAAGCGGATCAGGAAACTGACCCGCTTTTTTTTGCTCAGTGCCAAATCATCAATGCAATCATGCTGACCACGACCAGGCCACACAGGCCGCTGGTCAAAATGAACTGACGACGCAGGCGCTCGCAGCGACGAATAAACTCTTCATCGTGGTGATCGCGGTAGCGCTGGTAGTAGATATACCCCACCAGGCGCATCTGCTTGCTGGGCTGTCCATGCGAGGTGAAGAACCCTCCACCGTCCACGTACTGATAAAGCAGCGGATCGCAACCACGAAGTACCACTAATAGCGCGCGTAACGATGAGAAGTAGCGCGCCATATTCACTATGCAAACCACACATAACGCCCAAAACAATGCGACGGTGCTAATCATACATCCTCCCCGGCGCCCGCCCACGAAGCGAGACTTCTGAGCTACCGCACCCCAATGCCCTGACAGACAGTTCAGTGAAAGAATGACCAATAGTCGATCCGGTTCGCGTTTTACTATCCGAACGGCTCATTGAATAGTGTAGGAGATCCGTTAATTTTTTTGCCACAAGGTTAATCGTTATCAACACCAAAGCTTGAAAAATATGTTTAACTGGGCCGTAATGAAAGTATCAGACGACGGCATTCTTTTTTAGTCATCGATAACTTAAGGAAGGAGTAACACTATGGCTTACAAACACATTCTCATCGCGGTTGACCTCTCCCCGGAGAGCAAAGTGCTGGTTGATAAAGCGGTATCCATGGCACGCCCCTACAACGCCAAAGTTTCGCTGATCCACGTTGACGTGAACTACTCCGATCTCTACACCGGTCTGATCGACGTAAACCTCGGTGATATGCAAAAACGCATCTCCGAAGAGACGCACCACGCCCTGAGCGAGCTGTCTACCAATGCGGGCTACCCTATCACCGAAACCTTGAGCGGCAGCGGTGACCTGGGCCAGGTGCTGGTTGATGCCATTAAGAAATACGATATGGATCTGGTGGTGTGCGGCCATCACCAGGACTTCTGGAGCAAGCTGATGTCATCCGCGCGTCAGCTGATTAACACCGTGCACGTGGATATGCTGATTGTTCCGCTGCGTGACGAAGAAGACGAGTAAGTCTGTTCCCCTCACCCTGGCCCTCTCCCCACAGGGGAGAGGGAACGATAGCACTATTCCGCCGTCCCCAAATAAATATCAAACCGGTGCCCTTTGGTGGTCACCGCGTTGGTGGTCGCGACGTCCGCCAGCGGCGGCGCGTAATCCGGGCGTTTCACCACTACCCGCTTCGTCGCGAGGCGTCGGGCAGGCTCCAGCAGGCCATCTGCGTCTAAATCCGGCCCCACCAGCGACTGAAACACCCGCATCTCCTTCTTCACCAGCGCGCTTTTCTGCTTGTGCGGGAACATCGGGTCAAGGTAGACCACCTGCGGGCGCGGGGTGATGTCCGTCAGCGCCGTCAGGCTGGAAGCGTGAATGAGCTGTAAACGCTCCTGCAGCCACGGACCAATTTCCGGGTCCGCATAGCCGCGCGCCAGCCCGTCGTCGAGCAGCGCGGCGACCACCGGATTGCGCTCCAGCATCCGCACCCGGCAGCCCACCGACGCCAGCACAAAGGCATCGCGCCCCAGCCCTGCCGTGGCATCCACCACGTCCGGAAGATAGCTTCCCTTGATGCCGACCGCTTTGGCCACCGCTTCGCCGCGGCCGCCGCCGAACTTGCGCCGGTGCGCCATCGCGCCGCCAACAAAATCGACAAAAATCCCGCCGAGCTTAGGCTCGTCGCGCTTGCGTAATTCGAGATGTTCCGGCGTCATCGCCAGCGCCATCAGGTTTTCTTCATCGTGCTCCAGCCCCCAGCGGGCCGCCAGAACGGATAAGGCGCCGTCTCCGGCGCCCGTTTCATCCACTAAGCAGATCTTCACGTCACACTCAGCCTTTGATCCCGTAATGCTCAAGCATCGCATCCAGCTGCGGCTCGCGGCCACGGAAGCGTTTGAACAGCACCATTGGCTCTTCAGAACCGCCGCGGGTCAGGATGTTGTCGAGGAACGACTGGCCGGTTTCGCGGTTGAAAATCCCCTCCTCTTCGAAGCGAGAGAAGGCATCCGCCGCCAGCACGTCCGCCCACAGGTAGCTGTAGTAGCCCGCCGCGTAACCGCCTGCGAAGATGTGGCTGAACGCGTGCGGGAAGCGGCCCCAGGTTGGGCCTGGAATGACGGCAACCTGCTTTTTAATCTCGGCCAGGGTTTCAAGCACTTTCGCCCCCTGCTCCGGGCTGAACTCCGCGTGCAGGCGGAAATCGAACAGGCCGAACTCCAGCTGGCGCAGAATAAACATTGCCGCCTGGTAGTTTTTCGCCGCCAGCATTTTATCCAGCAGCGCTTTCGGCAGCGGTTCGCCGGTCTCGCAGTGGCCGGAGATGAACGCCAGCGCGTCCGGCTCCCAGCACCAGTTTTCCATAAACTGGCTTGGCAGCTCGACTGCATCCCACGGCACGCCGCTGATACCGGCCACGCCCGCGGTTTCGATACGGGTCAGCATGTGGTGCAGGCCGTGACCGAACTCGTGGAACAGGGTGATCACTTCGTCGTGGGTAAACAGCGCAGGCTTGCCGCTCACCGGACGGTTAAAGTTACAGGTCAGGTAAGCGACCGGCTTCTGCAGGGAACCGTCGGCCTTACGCATCTGGCCCACGCAGTCGTCCATCCACGCCCCGCCGCGCTTTTTTTCACGCGCGTAGAGATCGAGGTAGAAGCTGCCGCGCAGCTCGTTTTTCTCGTCGTACAGCTCGAAGAAGCGCACGTCCGGGTGCCAGACGTCAATATCGGTACGCTCTTTGGCGGTGATGCCGTAAATGCGTTTCACCACTTCGAACAGGCCGTTAACGGCTTTGTTTTCCGGGAAATAAGGGCGCAGCTGCTCGTCGCTGATGCTGTAGAGATGCTGCTTCTGTTTTTCGCTGTAGTAAGCGATGTCCCACGGCTGCAGCTCGTCCACGCCGAACTCCGCTTTGGCGAAGGCGCGCAGCTGAGCCAGCTCTTTTTCACCCTGCGGACGGGCGCGTTTGGCGAGGTCGGTCAGGAAGTCGAGCACCTG